>JADHXQ010000169.1 GCA_016782885.1 Phycisphaerae bacterium
CAATCCGCAACGGAAAGCTGATCCGACATAAAAAAAGACCATCTTGCGCGTGTGCGCAAAATGGTCCGGGGATCACGGGATCGGGCTTTAAATCTTTTAAGTTTAGATTTTGGAATCGTTGGTCAGGCGGGGGCGAGCTTTTGCTCTCGCCATTGGAGCGATTCGGCTTTTGGGTGGTAGCGGGGTTGTTTCGGCAGGATTACGGAGCGGCCGTTGAGGTCGATCAGGTCTTTCTGGCCTTCTATGCGATCGTCGAGACATCTACTGATGCGCCAGGCCAGGCCCGTGGTCGGCGCGATCAGGTAGCGATCCATGGCCCAGTGGTGATTCTTGCACAGGGCCATACCATTGCGAGGGTCATCGTCGTGGCTTGTTGCAAACGGGATCAGGTGGGCGGCATCGGCGAGCACGAGATCATCCAGAATGACGCGCAGCCCGCATGCCGCACACCTGTAGTCATAGGCGCGCAGGACCACGCGCCGAAACGCCTGGCTGCGGATGTCGTCGGCCGGGGCGGACGGAGTTGGGTCGGACGTCTCCGACATCTCTTCGAGGACCCGTTCGTAAGCTCCGATTCCCTGTTCTTCGCGGACAATGTGCTCGATTTCCGCGGCCTGGCTTGCGAAGTATCGCTCAATGACCGCTTGTCGAAGCCGCCCGCGAGCGTCGGGGTCCTGGAGCAAATGGTAGAAATCCGGCGGTAAGCTGGAGTGGGAGGACAGTTCCCGCCATTTTTTTAGTGCAGGCGGGCTTGTAACAGCGTCAACGACGCCCTCAAATCCCGCGTTGGGGGAGTGTTCGATCAGTCCGTCCGTGCTCAGGCGCCAGAAGGGATCGCGCATATTGACCGTATCATCCTCTGCCTGGACGGCCTCGAAGTACTTTTTGAAGAGAGCGTAGAGGTCCGGATCGTAGGTAATGCGGTTGCCATCCATCCGTCCGGTCTCGACCATGGACATGATGGCCAGCAGGAATGCGGGTTTGTGCGGCCGCTCGTGCGGGCCGGAGCGTCCGGTTCGTAAACGGGTCAGCTTGCCGATGTAGTCTTTAAGAGACATAGGCGTTTACTCCCTACAGAGGAACCACTACAAGCTACACGATTGTCTCTGTAAGTCAAGTTCTTGCTTCCTGGTTTTGAATTCGGGGGGCCTTAGTTAATTATTGGCGTCATGCCGAGGTTTTGCGCCGTTCGCGGCCGCGTGCTTTAACGCGGCGAGACGCCGCGTCTACGAGAACCTCCTGCCACAATCCCATGTGCTGTCAATGATTCGTGGGGAGTGCCTGGGCGGCGGCGGATCTTCGACTTCGACACGGCGGAGACGGGTGGTAGAACGGCATAAAAAAAGACCATCTTGCGCGTGTGCGCAAAATGGTCCGGGGAACGCGAATGTAAATAAAGGATGCGACATGGCGATTGGCAAGGCTTAACGACGGACGCACATAGCCTGGATCAGTGAACTGACCAAGGCCGGGAGACCAGAAACTTAAACTCCGCCGAATGCTCCACCAGCGCACAAGCGCCGGGCAACGGTTTTGTGATCTTTCTGATTCGTGATGAAATTCGACATACCTTATTCCTGCTTTGGCAGCTTTTTGGCCGTGTGTCCCGATAGATAATTTCCTTTGGAGACCACGTTTTTACCGGACTTTGCTTCCAGTTCTTTCCTGGCGCCCCCCGCGACGCTGCCGCCATCGACCGCGGCCTGTTTGTTCTCATCAAATCCCCGGGCGTCGCGGTTGCGGGTAATTTCGGTGGTGGCGGCTTCTCCCAGCATTGAAAAAATCAACTCGAGGTCGTTCATGTGGTCGCGCAGGTTTTGGCGTTCGAGGCCTTTGAGTTTCTTGTATTCCGAAGGTGTCACGCCGAAAGCGGCTTTGGATATTTCGGCGGTGAGGATTGCGTAGTCCTTTTGCTCGGCCACGCCGCGGTCCTTCCACTCATCGGTCAATTCCTCACGAATGCCGATGGATCGCATACGCTTTTCGACCCAGTCATCGGGATATCCCTTGGCCTGGTAGATCGCGCGGGCGCGTTTGCCGGCCAGTTCCGGGTCTTCTATTTCCGCAATACGTTCGTAGCCCACCCTTGCCAGCCATCGTTTGAACGGTTCGGCCTTGGGGCTTGGGATGGATTGGATGATGCGGAAAGCATTCTCCGTATTTACAACATCTGTTTTGTACCTTTTCCCATCGCTTGATGGTACTTTCAGTTGTCGACAGAATGTCGACAACTCAACGCCGGAGGATGCCTGCTCCCTTTTCTTCATTCTGTACCAGTAGTCTCGCGGTTTGTTACTGTCTGTCAGGGCGGCGATTATATCAACCACGGAAAAATACCATTCATTTTCATAAATGACTCGCCGAATCTCCTTGCCCTTGAAGACAGCCATTTTCGTTTCCATTTCTTTCGTCTCTCCAAATCGGCTGCCATGCCTTTGGCTTCACTGATTCCGTTCCGAATGAACCGGTGCAATTAATCGGTCAAATACCGCCGGCGGTCTGTAATCTAAGGGGGGTGACAATTTATCCCCACCCTTCGGCCAACTCAGGATCGCGCCGCCGGACCTTCCTGATATAGTCGCCGGGGCTCGAACTGTCCGCAAGCGCCGCAACAACATCCAAGACAGAAAACCACCATTCATCATTGTGAATTGTTTTCCTTATTTCCTTGCCCTTAAACAACGCTATCTGTGTGGATTGCTCTGCCATTATTTATCCCTTTCCCTCGACAATTGCGATTTCCGGCGAGACATTACTGATAACGTCTTCGAGTTGTTGTACATGTATCATTCTGAAACCCTGCCCGTATTCCACTGCCCACGATTAGACATGCACCGTTGTAACAGCAGCCCCGCGTGCTGTCAATGATTCGTGGGCAGTGCCTGGGCGGCGGCGGATCTTCGACTTCGACTTCGACTTCGACACGGCGGAGACGGGTGGTAGAACGGCAGCGACGAACGGCGGCGGTTTTCTTACCGCGAGAGAACACATAGAACGCAGAGATTGATCTTCTTTCTGCAGACATGCTCAGTTCTTTCTTTGCGCTCTTTGCGTTCTTTCGTGGTGAATCCACTGTTGGAGACAAACAGGAGGGACTGGTTTGGGATATCTGACGGCCGCTGTAAGCGCACGAACTGCTATGCCGCAAGCGGACCGACTCCTGAACATTCGCGATCGTCTGTCCGCCGCTTGATCGCCCCCCCGGCGCCGCCACCTGTCGTTCACCATTTGCTAATTAACAGTAGTATTGCCATTTGCCGAAGGTAAATGTATATTCCACGCGATACTCGATGCACGCTACGAACCTCACCAGGACCACACCATGAACGACGAAATCACACCAATTGACAACGAGAACCTGTTCCGCCCCGCCGACGACGTCGACGCGGACGCCCAACTGCAGAAAGAACTCGACGAGGCCCTTGGCGATTCGAGCCTGATGGACCTCATGGACACCCCGGCTGAAAGGCCCGCAAGGCGTTCAAGCGGCGCCGGAAGCGAAATCCAGGCCGGGGCGGTCCTCGCGGTGCAGGACGATACTATCCTGGTCGAACTTAGCCCGAAGGCACAGGGAATCCTTCCGGTCAAGCAATTCGAGGATGAGCCTGTTCCGGCTGAAGGCGATATCGTCGAGTTCACCGTCGAAGGCTACAACGACAGCGAGGGTCTGTGGATGCTAAGCCGCCAGGGCGCGATCTTGGCGGCTACCTGGGAAACCATCGAAGTGGGCAAGGACGTCGAAGGGCGCGTCACCGGGCACAACAAGGGCGGAATCGAACTGGACGTAAACGGTATCGACGCGTTCATGCCCGTCAGCCAGATCGAACGCTTCGGCGGCGTGGAAGATATGTCGCAATACGTCGGGCAGAAACTCCAATGCCAAATAGTCGAAATCGACAATTCGCGCAGCAACAGCAGCCTGCTGGTCTCCCGCCGGGCACTGCTCGACGCACAGGCCGAACTGAACAAGGAAGCACTCTTCGAGACGCTCCAGGAAGGCGCCGTCGTGTCGGGGGTCGTCAGGAACATAATGCCCTACGGCGCGTTCGTTGACATCGGCGGCGCCGACGGCCTGCTGCACGTGCGCGACATGAGCCACGCACGCGTCGAAAAGCCCGAAGACGTGGTTTCCGTCGGGCAGGAACTCAAACTGTCTGTCCTGAAGGTCGACCGCGAGGAGAAGAAGATCGCACTGGGGCTCAAGCAGGCCATGCCCGACCCGTGGGACTCCGCCGCGGTGCAGTACCCCGTCGGAGAGATAGTGAGCGGGCGGGTGGTCAAGCTGATGAACTTCGGTGCGTTTGTGGAACTGACACCCGGCGTTGAGGGACTGGTGCCAATCAGCGAACTGACGTTCGAGCGGCGCGTGGCCCACCCCAGGGAAGTGGTAAACGAGGGGGACGTGATAAAGATCCGCGTGATGAGCGTCGACCTGGATCGAAAGCGAATAAGCCTGTCGCTCAAGCAGGTGGGCGACGATCCATGGGTCGGGGCGGCCGTCCGCTGGGCGCCCGACAGCATCGTCGAGGGCGTGGTGACCCGGGAAGCCGATTTCGGAGCGTTCGTGCAACTGGTCCCCGGCGTTGAAGGCATGGTGCATATCAGCGAACTCAGCGAACAGCGCGTAAACCGCGTGGGCGAAGTCGCGCGTGAAGGCGAAACCATAAAGGCCAAGGTCATCTCAGTGGACGAAGAGGCCCGCCGCATAAGCCTGTCGATCAAGCAACTGGCGACGTCCGACGACTACGCCTTCTCAACTGAAGACGACGACCAGCCCGCCGCCCCGCCGAAAAAACGCAAGACCCCGCTCAAGGGCGGACTCGGCGACGGCGGACTGCTGATCCCCATGCCCGAAGGCCTGGCCGAAGACACCGGCGAGGGCGAAGAGAGCGAAGAAAACTAAGACTCCCCCACCGCACCCCGCGCTGATACAATGTGCCGATGAACGAAAACACAGTATCGCGAAGAGTATTTCTGAAAGCGTTGGGACTTGGCGCCTGCGGGCTGGCCGTGCGGAGGCCTCTGGCGGCGCAAAACCTAAATGCCAAATCCGACAAGCTGCACCGCCCCAATTTTATCTTCTTCTTCACAGACGACCAGGGCTGGGGCGACCTGGGATGTTACGGGCATCCATATCTCAAGACGCCCAACCTGGACAGGCTCGCTAAAGAAGGCACGCGATTCGAGCAGTTTTACTCGTCGGCGTCGGTATGCTCGCCAAGCCGAACGGCGTTCATGACCGGACACTACCCCGCCAGGCATCACATTCACCGCCACCTGTCGAACCACGGGCACAACAAGCATAACAAGATGCCCGACTGGCTCGACCCGAAAGCGGCGACCGTGACGCGCCTCGTCCGGAAGGGGGGATACCGCGTCGGGCATTTCGGCAAGTGGCATCTCGGGCACGTCAACGGGGCGCCCGAGCCCGGCGCGTACGGTATCGACGAGTATCGCACCCTGGTCGGAACGGGACCGGGCTGGGACCGGGACGGGAAGCCCGCGAAAAAAGACCTCGTCATAACCAGCTACAACACCTGCACCAGCAAGGACCGCTTCTGGACCCACTCGATGGATCTCATCGTCGACCAGGCGATCGCATTTCTCGAAAAGAACAAAGGCAAACCGTTCTACCTGAACGTCTGGGCGATACTGCCCCACGCGCCGAACCGCCCGACGCCCGAGCAACTGGCCGAATACAAGAACCTGAAAGCCGACCCGCGGGATTTCAAGTCGTGGATGCGCGGCTACGCGAAAGATGCGAAGAATCTCGAGCAGCAGATGAAGAACTACTGCGCGGTGATGGGCCATATCGATTCTGCCGTCGGGCGCCTGCTGGGCAAGCTGGACGAACTGAAACTCGCAAACGACACGCTGGTGTTCATGACGAGCGACAACGGGCCGGAAGATTACCATATCGGGAACGTGCGTAATTCCGGCATGGGGTCCACGGGCGTTTTGCGCGGGCGGAAACGCAGCCTGTACGAAGGCGGCGTGCGCATGCCCTGCATCGCCCGCTGGCCCGGCGTGGTCCCCGCGGGCAAGGCCGACAAAGCCTCCGTACTCGGCGCGGTGGACTGGCTTCCAACCGTATGCAGTCTTGCGGGCGTCCCGACGCCCAACATCAAGCCGGACGGCGAGGACATCTCGGACATCCTGCGGGGCAAGCACAGAGCCCGAAAACGACCACTCTTCTGGGAATGGCGGGCCGGAGTCGTCGGAAACAGAGCATACAAACCGCCCGCCCTGGCGATCCGCGACGGAAACTGGAAACTCTACGCCAACCCCGACGGAACCCGCCAGGAGCTATACGACATCCCCAAGGACCCGGAAGAAAGGACCAACCTCAGGGCCAGGAATCCGGAAGTAGCAGCCCGCCTCCTCGCCAAGCTGTTGGAATGGAAAAAGACCCTGCCGAAGTAGCGTATCAACCTTGCGCCAACAAAGCCCTGAAGGTCACGCCACCAAACCCGCCAAAATTCAAGGCGGCGGAAGCGGACTCCGGATCCCCATTCCAGAAAGTATTGCCGGGGACGCCAACGACAGCGGGGAGAAGAAAGAGAGTTCACGCCACCGGCGTCCCTCGTTTCAGAATAGTACTTGCCCGCAGCCAACTCGGTCGGTACAATCCCCACGTACACAGTGTCAGTCGCACTGTCAGGGGCAGCATTCGGGTATTCTGCCCAGTTGTTTACTTCAGCAACGTTTTATCCATCATCGCTACCCGACAAAGGATAGAACCCTTAACGTTCGGTGAGAAGACTGAAAGGAGACCAGCATGGCAGAAGAGGAGAAACCCAAGGGAAGTGGAGGTGATGCGCCGTCACGCAAAGCGATACCGCCACTTGTGTTCATAAGTCACGACGGTCGTGATGCAGAGTTGGCAGAGGCCTTCAGCAAACTGCTCCGTAGCATCAGCGCAGGGATGCTTAAATCATTCCGATCATCTGACAACAAAGGGCGTGAAGGAATCGAGTTTGGGGATGAGTGGTATAAACGACTCATGGAAAAACTTGATTCTGCGTCCGACGTTGTTTGTTTGTTTACAGAACGAAGTGTTGCGAGACCATGGATTCTATTCGAAGCGGGGGTCGCTAAGGGAAAACTGAACAAACCTGTCCTTGGTCTCGCATTGGGGGTCTCCCTGAATGCAATCACCACAGGGCCTGGCCCTTTCTTCCAGTTCCAGAACTCTGACGACAGTGAGGATTCTCTCGCCAAGTTGCTGAAGCAACTTGCCGAACGGGTACCCTCGCTAGAGCTGGATGACGATGTGGTGAAGGCTCAAGTGAAGGTGTTCAAAGAGAAGGTTGACACACTGCTGTCGCAACTGGATGACACACCCGACGAAGAGGACTCGGCTTCTGACTCCACGGCCGCAAAGATTCTCGAAGAAATGAAGGCCATGCTACGTGACCTCCCAGGGCGTATCGAAAACAGAGTATCTGAGGGACCAACCACCCGCCGCAAGCGTCACCGGTTGCATCCCGTGATGTTCGAGAGAATGATGTCTGGCCCCGAAGACGATATGAACCCCGTGGGGCTCCTCGTCATGGCTGGTCTGGTCAGAGATGATCTACCTTGGTACTATGAGTTGGCCGTAGAAACATACCGCACGGTCAGATCTGGCACGATGCACGATGCCGAATTGTTGCTTAGTTCACTTGATCGCTGCGAGAAGATGTGGATGCACGGGCCGCTCATGGAGGAAATCATTGACTCTCGAGAGATGGACATGATGATGCATGAGTTTCCACACATGCTTCGTCATGTTTTGGAGCGCACGATTGACAGAAAGCGACGATCTCCACGCAAAAAGATATAGGAGATCACCGAACAATTCCATGCAGGCGACGCCAACTGGAGTACCTGATGGATGGCGTTAGGCTTTCAGAAAATGGGCCATGAGCAAGAAAACCCCCACCCCACTCGGGACGGCCGGGATTCAGTTTATTGGCGTGGGCTTGGCGGGTGATTACTGGCCGGTTACTTGGCGGACGGCGGCTGGCCTGGATATCTCGCTAGCCCGCATTTTTCACGGTTTTTTTGCACTTTATGCTTGCGCTGAGCCTAACTGTCTGTTAATAAGGGTGTTATACCAAGACAACCTACAGACAGAAAGGCCCTCAACATGACAGAGTGTAACAACCAACCGATGCTG
>JADHXQ010000064.1 GCA_016782885.1 Phycisphaerae bacterium
TATCCGAGTCGCCCAGAAACTTCGCGATCGCCGCAACGCTCTTTTTGTCGCGACGTCCGCCCAGCGAACCGATAATGCCCGGCTTGAGCTTGTTGCTGACCTTCGGCATCGCGGCTCGCAGCGCGTCGAGCGCCGTGTCGTCGGAAATGTCTCCCAGGGCGAAGCGTGCGATGGCCGAGGTCTTCTCGTCCGGGAGAAGAGCGGCCAGCGCCTTGACGGACTGGGCGGTGCCTATGACTCTGAGCCTGCGGCAGACAAAGTCCTGTGCGGATCGTGAGATTCCGCCGGCAAGTGCGTCGACGAGGTCCTTTTCCAGTTTTTTGCGTCCAGCCGCATCGCCGTGTGTGGCGATGACCGCCTGGTCGATCGGGTTCAAGGTATCGCGCTTTACGCCCCAGTCATAGGTTTTAAGCGATTTTATCGCCCCGTCTACCGCGGCGGAGTCTACGGCGGCGCCGGATTTGGTTGCAGCGAGGCCAACCGCACCAGCCGCCAGAGTCATTGTTGCAATTTCTTTGTTCGTCATAATCAAGTCTCCTTGTTGAAACTCTTGCTTTCTTAAAGTACCCAGGGCTCTCTTCGCGTGACGTCGACAAGGCGGTTGGCTTCGTCGTCGTTAATAAACTGTCGCTTTACCGCGTCCCATTTCAGGGAGCGTTCAAGTTCGTACGCGATGAGGAACATGTGGCAGACTGTGGCGGTGTTTGAGGCTAATTCGATGTCGCGGAACGGTCTCTTGCGAGTCTTGACGCAGTCGATGAAGTCGCCGCAGATACCGCCTTTCCCGGCGTAACCGGGGACAGGCTTGGAGGGGCCTTTTTCATTCGTTCCGATCACGTGCAGGTTGCCTTGCCCCGGGTGGTTGTGGTGAAGAAGCTTTCCGTTCGGGAAGCGGCAGGTCGCGAACTTTTTGCCCTTTTCGTTATGGAATATGACTTCCTCCGGCTCGAGTTCGCGTACGTCAATGGCGAAAGTCGCGCCGCCGAAGTGGTGGGCGCCCCAGTCGGTCATTCCGCCGCCGGAGTAATCCTTGAACGATCGCCAGGATGTTCCGTTGATGGAGAAGCTGCCGCTGCAGCGGTGGGGGTGGTACGGCGCCCATGGCGCCGGTCCAAGCCACATATCCCAGTCGAACCCGGCGGGGATATTCTCGCCCTTTTTGTTGCATTCCTTCGGTAACGGGCCAACGTTAACGTTGATCGACTTGATGACGCCCTTGTCTCCATTCCAGCAGGGGTTGACCACGCGCCTGTAATCCTGCAGCACGCGCTGGCTGCCGCCGGATACCACCCGGCCATAACGCCTCGCCGCGTCGATCATCAACTTGCCTTCGCGGAGCGTCTTGGTCTCGGGCTTCTGGCAGAAGACGTCCTTTCCGTTGCGGCATGCCTCGATGACCACGATCGCGTGCCAGTGATCCGGCGTCGCGCAATGCACGGCGTCAATGTCATCACGGACCATGATTTCGCGGAAGTCGTTGTAAGCTTTGGCGTCGTTGTTCTTGTACTTCCCGTTGATGCGGCGCAACGAGCTTTCGCGAACGTTCTTTTTCACGTCGCACGTGGCGACGTACTGGACATCGCCGCGCCCCAGGAAGGCGCCCTGGTCGCCACGGCCCATATTGCCGATGCCGACACCGGCCATGACAATACGCTCGCTCGGCGCCGTCTTACCGTCTTTACCCAAAGCAGCGCCGGGGATGAAGTACGGTATCGCCGCGGCGCCCGCCGCTACTTTCAGAAAGTTTCTTCGACCTAGAGACATGCCCTGGCCCTTCGTTGGTTCGTTCTTCTGGTTTTCCACGTGTTGATCCTTTCCTGGGGTGTAACCGTTAAGGCCCATTGAAACCTTTGATGCCTGCCTGACCGGGCAACGCGCCCGGTGGTAAAACACCAACCCTTTAATTAGACCCGTATGATACGCGATTCGTTCTGGTTCACAAACACCGTTTCCAGCTTTTTTCCAGGTTCAGGCATGGGGACGCCTTACTCGATTATTGAATTCCGTACGCGGCCGGCGCGCAATGAGAACCGGCAAGGAACTCGAAGAGGGCATCGAAGTCAAGCTGTCATGATGACTTCGGGCTACTTGGTGTAGAGCTTTTCTTTGCCCGTGGGGTTGCGCCTTGGATGGGGCGGGCGACCTCCGGTTATCCCGTATTTTTTGAGCGTTCTTTCAATCGAGGCGTACTGCACCTCCCAGGCCTGCTTGCTGTATCCGCCGCCCAACACCATGGCAACGGGCAGATTTCGCTGGACGCATTCGTCGATCACCATCGCGTCGCGTTGGACGATTCCCTCAAGACTCATCGCCAGGCTCGCAAGCGGATCCCCCTTCAGCGTATCGCACCCGGCCTGCAGGAACACGATGTCCGGGCGGGCGCGATCGATCGCGTCGCCGAGGCCCTTGCGCAGAATCTTCAGGAATTTCCTGTCATCCGTGCCGGATTGCAACTCGATGTCCAGATCGCTGCTTTCCTTGGGGATCGGGTAGATGTCGCCCTGGTGCATCGAGAACGTGAAAACGCTGTCGTCGCCAGCGAAGCAGACAGCCGTCCCGTTACCCTGATGCACGTCGAGGTCTATCACCATCGCCCGGCGGATCAGGCGATCTTTCTGCAGGACGCGGATGGCGATCGGCATGTCGGCGTAGATGCAGAAGCCCTCGCCGGCGTCCGGTTTGGCGTGGTGGTATCCGCCGCCGATGTTTATCGCGATTCCATGTTTCAGCGCCAGGCGGCCGGCAAGG
This sequence comes from Phycisphaerae bacterium, assembly GCA_016782885.1. Taxonomy (GTDB): domain Bacteria; phylum Planctomycetota; class Phycisphaerae; order SM23-33; family SM23-33; genus BS750m-G57. Next base: position 2,749 of record JADHXQ010000064.1, read on the forward strand.
ATCGTCCCGCCCGTGGAGTACCTGAACGCATTGAGTATAGCCGCATCCACAAGCGCGTTGGGCACAGGCGCCACCACCGGCGCTTCGAGGTAGCGGGCGACGGTGGGCGAGTCTTTGAGGCTCATCAGAAACTTGCGGGTGTGGACGAGCAGGATTTCAGCTTCGGTAACAGCCTCGGGCACGAAAACATCTTCCGGACGGAGCAAGCCGGCGGTATTGAGCTTCAGGTAGATCCTGGCGTACTTGCGAATATCGAAGCTGTGAAGCCTCTCCAGCCCGCCCATGGACATCTGGTAATGTTTGCTGTATACAATCGCCACACAATTATTATACACCCGCCCGCGCCGGGGAGATTTAACATGCTTCATAGACGGCGGAACCACGCAGCAGAACCCCATCCACGCGCCCGCCAATACGAGCAATGCAAGAAGGAGTCGCACCGGCTTCAGATGTTTGCTTCTCTGGTTTGGCGGCATGATTGTTACCGAGACTAAATCCGTTCAGCAGTGCGTCCGGAAGGTTAGTATAATGAATCGATGTCAGACAAGCGACAAGCTGTTTTGGACGCCCTTCGCCAGAAGATCGCCGACCTGCCCGCCGGACCGGGCGTGTACCTGTTCAAGGACCCCGCCGACGTGGTCCTCTACGTAGGTAAGGCCAAGTCGCTCCGGTCGCGCGTCGCGAGCTACTTCCAGCCGGCGGCTGACCTGATCGCGACGCGGAGTCCGGAAATAGCCCACATGGTAAGCCAACTCGTCACCGACGTGTCGGTGCTCGAGTGCGATTCGGAAGTGGACGCCCTGCTGCGGGAAAACCGCCTGATCAAAGACATCCAACCGCGGTTCAACGACCACCTGAAGGACGGAAAGTCGTTCCCGTTCCTGCAGATCACCACGCGGGAGCATTTCCCTCGCATCTCGATAACCCGCCAACCGCAATCGCGCGGCGTGAAATTGTACGGCCCGTTCGTGTCGGTAAAGGAACTCCGCGCCGCGCTGCCCCTGATGCAGAGGGTCTTCAAGTTTCGCACGTGCAAGCTGGACATAAGCGCAGGCGATGAGTCCCGCCGGCGATTCCGCCCGTGCATCCTGTACAACATAAAGCAGTGTACCGCCCCCTGCGCCGACAAGGTGACCCGCGAGGACTACAAGCTCCAGATCGCCCATCTGCGCAAGTTCCTGGAATCGAAGGGTACGGCGCTGCGGCGGGAACTGACGCGCCGGATGAAGTCCGCCTCCGCCGAGCGGAAGTTCGAGCGGGCGGCTGAACTGCGAGATGAACTCAAGGCGCTCGACGCCCTCCATCGCCGCGGATTGAGCGGAGAAGATGTCCAACCCGAAGCGTTTTTTGTTGATCCGGCCGAAGGCCTGACGCGACTGGCCAGGCTGCTGGATATGCCCTCGCCGCCACGATCCATTGAAGGGATAGATATCGCCCATCTCGACGGTGGGGAACTGTGCGGCGCGATGGTCTGTTTTATCGACGGTAAACCGTTCAAGGACGCCTACCGCCGCTACAAGATCCAAACGGTAGCGGGTAACGATGATTACGCGTCGATTCGCGAAGTTGTCTGGCGCCGGTACAAACACGCGGGCATGAACGCCGAACTCTTCCCCGACATCGTCCTGATCGACGGGGGCAAGGGGCAGTTGTCATCCGCCTGCAGCGCCTTCGATGACATGGAGTTCACCCCGCCGGTCCTGCTGTCGCTGGCGAAGAAGGAAGAAATCGTGTTCGTACACGGGCGGGATGAGCCGCTGAAACTTCCCCGGCGTGACCCGGCGCTGCGGGTGCTGCAATCCGTCCGCGACGAGGCGCACCGGTTCGTCCAGCACTATCACCACATCCTCCGCCGCAAGGCCACGCTCGGCCAGTGATCAGCTCTTCCACGTTGTCCCCGTGCCAACCGACGCCAATAATAAACCCGGATAACCTCGGTTATCCGGGTTTATTATTCTGTGTGTTTCGGTCAATGGCGGTCAGAACTCTTCGGGGTCCGTGACTTTGACCGGTCCGACCTTCGTGGGCTTCTCGGCCCCTGATATCCTGAACATTCCGCTCTGGGCCAGCAGGGTCATTTGCCCGTCGCCGTCGGTGACCACGAGTCTCACGCGGCAGAAGCGGCTGGTGACGTTCGGAACTCTCCATGTAACCGGCGTGCCGAACTTGAGGTCCTTGGCGATAGTTGTCCACGACAACTTACCGTTGGTGGTCAGTTGCAGGGTGATATTGTTGTAATCCTTGGCGACTTCAGGCATCCATGCCAGCTTGATCTCGGTGCCCGGTCTGAGCAGCGAACCAGCCATGGGCCATCCGGGGCGTTCCGGTTTGGGTGGCGCGTCGGCGGTGAAATCACCGGCCGGTTGAGCCTCAGGCTGGGTCGTCGGTTTACCGGACCCTTTGACGATCAGGCCCGTTGTCATAACGGCCGCAACGTTTCCGGCCTTGTCTTCAGCCTCTATACGGAACCGGATTGAACCGTCCCGTGCGGCGTCGGACGGTATCTTGACGACCCGGCGACCAGTCGGAGGAAGGGCGCCTCGGAATCGGCCCCATGCCAGTTGGAACGGAACCTTCCCGATGCAGGATTCGAGCTTGGTCGATTGTGGTTTGAGATTGATATCGCGCACCGCCCATCCGATCGATATATCATCGCCGACCTTGTAAATATGCGGGACTTTCTTCTCCTCGTCATCCCACGGACCGGGATTGACGGCAATTGCTATTTCGGGCGCTTTGCGATCGACCACGTAAATACGGTGAGGCAGCGGTACGGGTCCCTTGGCGGTTTTCTCCTGGCCCGGACCGACAAACCGGACCCAGTGCCTGGCGTCCTGTTCGGCCTGGAAGAGGAAGTGCGTCTGTTCCACGCCGAAGTGTCCGGCGATTTCCCAGTTCTTGCCTTCATCAATCGAGAACCACACCGCTACGCGCGGCGATCCGGTAAGCTGGCAACCACCGGGATGGCGCGCGAAGAAGTGGTCGCCGCGGGAATAGTAGACGTCTATTCCCTTACCGACCGACTCGACCGGTTGAGCCTCGGCCGAGGGACGGTAGTAAAACGGCGCGTCGTACGTCCATGCCGGATAATCCGCCTTCGGGTTCCAGTGGGGGTTCTCGTCAACCTGCTGGCAACCGGTGACAACTGCGGCTGCAATACACAGCCACGCGGTTTTATGTATGGCCAAACGCATCATGCTGCTCCCAAAAATAGAGACTGCAATATCGAACCGGGACTATTCTAATCGAATTATCGTACTAATCGGCCGTTATGCACGCATAATTTGAGTATAAAACTCATTTAAGATATTCAAAAGCTCGCTGAAACAGGATCATTCCGTCGGCCTGCTGAATTCCACCACGCGTCCACTGGGGGTGGTGAGTGACTTCAATGAACCTCTCGGGGTGCGGCATGAGGCCCATCAATCGCCCGCTGGGATCGCAGACCCCGGCGATATCGTCGACGCTGCCGTTGGGATTCACCGGATAGGGTCCGGGATTACCCTCGGAATCAACGTAGCGAAGCGCCACCTGGTCGCCGTCGAGCAGGCGCTGGGTTACCGCATCGTCGCGCGGGACGAATTTACCCTCGCCATGGGCGATTGGAAGGGCAATGATGTCGCCCTTGGAAACGAAGACGCACTTGTCGCTGTCGCAGCGGAGATGCACCCACCGGTCCTCGAACTTACCACAATCGTTCCACGCCAGCGTGGCATCCCGATTGGCGCCGTCGGGCGAGACATTGGCCCAGGGCAGGAGACCGGCTTTGATCATGACCTGGAAACCGTTGCATATGCCCAGCACGAGTTTGTCGACCGATATGAATGCGTTGACCGTATCGCCCAGGTGATGCAGGATCTGATTGGCCAGTATCTTACCGGCCGCCACATCGTCGCCGTAACTAAAGCCCCCGGGAATCACCATGAACTGGAACTCGGCGATCGTGGCGGGGTTTTCTATCAGGCGGGCGATATGAATTCGCCTGGCCTCGAAACCGGCCTGGGTCAGCGCATATTCAGTCTCACGATCGCAATTGGTCCCCGCCGTCCTCAACACCAACGCCTTGGGTCTAGCCATGTTTACCTTTCTATGCGGCAGGTTCTAGGTGCTGGGTTCTAGGTTAACCCCTAGCACCTAGAACCTAGCACCTAGAACCTAGAACCTAGCACCTAGAACCCAGCACCTAGAACCTGTCGTCGCCTACCAGTCGAACGTTTTTTGCCATGCGGCTTTGGCGTCTTCGATTGGCAGGTCGATTAGTGTGTTCTTGGCGCCTTTGATTACCACGCGCCCGGTATCGGTTACTCGACCGATTTGGCCTACGGGCAGGTCTTTTGTGATTCTCAGGAACGCGTCGTATTTTTCCGGCGTGATTTCCACCAGGAATCGACCGGCGTCTTCGGCCAGCAGCGTCGCCTGTTCGTTAGCGGTCGATTCGCTCGCCATCGCTTCCACGTCCAGTTCCATGCCCAGTCCTCCGGAAAACGCCATTTCCGCCGCCGCCACCGCCAGTCCGCCTTCGGACAGGTCATGGCAGCTTCGCACGGCGCCGGCTTCGATGGCCTGCTGGAGCGCCAGCATCAACTTTCGATTGGCGACCGGGTCGACCTCGGGCACATCGTTGCCTGTTTCGAGGCCTTCGACCAGCAGGTAGTGGCTGCCGCCGAGCCTGCCTGATGTTCTGCCCAGCAGGAACAGGTGGTTGCCCGCTTCCTTGGCGTCGGCGGTTATGCATCGCGCCGCGTCGTCGATAACGCTCATCGCCGAGACCAGCAGCGTCGCCGGTATCGCGATGGTCTCGCCCGTGTCGGTCTGGAACTCGTTGTTCAGCGAGTCCTTGCCCGAGACGAACGGCGTCTGGTACGCCATAGCCGCATCGTAGCACGCCTTTGCCGCCTGCACGAACGTGCCCATGCGGTCGGGTTTGTTGCAGTTGCCCCAGCAGAAGTTGTCGAGAATGGCGGTCCTTTCCAGATTCCCGCCGACGGCGATGGCGTTCCGCAGCGCTTCGTCCACCGCGTGCAGGGCGCTCTGGTAGGGATCGAGATCGCCCAGGCGCGGGTTCATCCCGCAGGAGATCACGACGGCCTTGCGGCTGTCGAGCACGGGGCGGACGACCGCGGCGTCGCCGGGCCCGTCTTCAGTAATCCCGACCAGCGGTTTGATAACGCTACCGCCCTGGACCTCGTGGTCGTACTGGCGGATGATCCATTCCTTCGACGCCACGTTCGGGCTGGCGAGTATGTCCAGCAGCGTCTGGTTGTAGTTTTCCCGCCGCGGCGGGGCGGGCGAGGGCGTTTCGACCTTTTCGTAGACGGCGTCCTTTGTGGGGCGAGGCAGACCGTCGTGCAGGAATTCCATGTCCAGATCGAGGATTTCCGTCCCGTCATAGAACAGGCGCAGCTTGCGATTTTCCGTTCCGTAGTGCCCGATGACGGTGGCGTCGACGTCCTCGTCGGCGAATATCTTCAGGATGCGATCGACGTTATCGCTCGGAACGGCAAGCACCATTCGCTCCTGGGCCTCGGATATCCAGATTTCCGAGTAGGTAAGCCCCGCGTATTTCAGGGGTACGCGGTCGATATGCACCTCGGCGCCGATCTGCTCGCCCATCTCGCCGACGGCGCTCGACAGACCGCCGGCGCCGCAGTCGGTGATCGCCGAATACAAGCCCAACTCGCGGGCCTGCATTATCGTATCGAGCACCTTCTTCTCGGTGATGGCGTTGCCTATCTGCACGGCGTGCGAGAACTCGGTTTCATGCTTGTGGGTCAACTCGCCGCTGGAGAACGTCGCCCCGTGTATCCCGTCGCGCCCGGTCCGCCCGCCGACGCAGATTATCGCGTCTCCGGCGGCGGGTTGGCGCTTGGTGCACTTGTCAGCCGGGAGCATACCGACCGTTCCGCAATAGACCAGCGGGTTACCGAGGTATCTCTCGTCGAAGTAGACCGCCCCGTTGACCGTCGGGATGCCCATGCGGTTTCCGTAGTCGCGCACGCCTCCGACCACGCCTCGCATCACCCGCCGCGGATGCAGAACGCCCTTGGGCACGTCGCCTGGCGGCATATCGGTCGGACCGAAGCAGAATATGTCGGTATTTGCCACCGGGCTGGCCCCAAGCCCCGTGCCCATCGGGTCGCGCACCACCCCGCCGATACCGGTGGCCGCTCCTCCGTAAGGCTCGATGGCCGACGGGTGGTTGTGCGTTTCGACCTTGAAGCATACCGCGTGGTTCTCGTCGAACTCGATCACGCCGGCGTTGTCTTCGAATACGTTCAGGCACCACGGTTTGTCCAGTTCCTTCGTCGAGCCGAACACGGTGTTCTTGAGCAGGTTGGGTATCTCCTCGACGATTTCGCCCGCGTTGTTGCGGACCACGACGTCCGAGCGGAAGGTTTTGTGCCCGCAGTGTTCCGACCAGGTCTGGGCGATCATTTCCAGTTCGACGTCTCGCGGTTCTCGACCGGCGGATTTGAAGTAGTCCCGGATGGCCTTCATCTCCGTGATGTTCAGGAACATGTCGCCGTCGGTCGAGAGCTTCATGAGGGCCTCGTCGTCCAGATCGCGGATCGGAACTTCGACGACCTGGAAGTCATACTGGCGGGTGGAGATCTCCGGCGGAGTGTGGGACTCGAAGTGGATCTCCTCGATCACCGGATTGGCCAGCAGCTTCCCCGCGACTCTCCGGCGCTGCTCGTCGGATACATCGCCGAGCAGCTCGTACCGCCTGGCCGTGCGTATCCCTTCAATCTGCAGGCCCATATCGGTGACCGCCTTTTCCGCCGACGCCGCCACCGGGTCCATCACGCCGGCCTTGAGGTGAACTTCGATCAGCGCCGCATCGTCCGGCGCGCCGCTCGATCCGACATGATACTCTTCGATCACCGGGTCGGTCAGCAGTTCGTCGGCTATGCGGGTCGCGGCGTCCTGTGAGAACTCTCCGACAAGGAAGAACAGCCTTGCCGATCGGACGCCACTGACCGAATCCATACCGAGTTCCCGCACCTGGTTGAAAACCGTTTGAGCGTGCGGGTCGCCGAAGCTTTCTTTTGAGCGAATCTCAACGCGATAGATCATGTGTTCTCGTCCTTGATTAGCATGAGAAGGCGGTATTGTATCCGTTAGAGGCGCCTCGGACAATACCAAGACGAGCCGCTGACGATGTTTTCCGCCCGAAAGATCGTTTTTCCGCGACCCCGGTGAGATGACCGCCCGCTATCGCTGTCGCTGTCGCTACGTTCGTTGTTTTGCCTGCTCGGCCTGTTGTGCGAATTCCTCGGTCTCCCGGCGGACCTGGGTGATGAAGCTGTTATCGTCGGCGGAACCAAGGACGGTTCGCATCTGCTCGGGGGTGTCGAAGGTGATCCGGCGGAATGGATTCTCGTCGTCCTTTTTTCGGGTCAGGAATGTCTGCTCGGAGACGTACTTCTGGATGGCGACGGCCTGGTCGAGCGCGTCGGCCCATGCCTCGCCGGTGAGCCGTTCGACACCAAGCAGTTCAAGCAGCGTGGCCAGGGCGTGTCGAAGGCGCATCTGGGGATATTCGCTCCAGAGGCGGTCATATTCCTTGTGGACCCCCTGCCAGGAATCAAGGCTGCCGGTCCTGATTGCCTCTTTCAGGGCATCGATGTCCGGTTCGGCGACAAGTTGCCCGCCGAGATTCACCCATCGGCGCTGACGCGGGGCGGACAGGGCCTGCCCCATCGCCGCCACCGTTGCGTCGGGATCGTCCTGCAGGCAGGCCAGCAGCTCCTTCACCGCGTAGTAGTGCAGCATCTGCCGGTATGCCTCGCGGGCCTGACACGGCTTAAAGATCACAACCTTGCGCCGCGAGTTCTCGACGTTCTCGGCAAGGACCTCGATATCCTCCATCGCCTCGTCGCCGCCGGTGAGCAATTGGCGCCCGATGCGGGCGAGTTCTTCATCGGGCTCCTGACCGGTCAGCGATCCGGTATTTCTCAGAGCAGCCTGGCCCGTCCATCGCTCAAGAAGCCCGATCGCGTTGAACATCTCCTCGACCGTGTCGGGGGCGAGCGAGTTGAACTCCACGTGCTGGAGCTTGCGTTTGCGCTTGTCGCGCGCGCCGAACTTCCAGGTGTTCCTGGCAAGGGCGTACATGTTGTACATCCACCAATACGCCGGGAGGATCTGGAGCTCCGATCCGTCGTGGGAGTTGCTGACCAGTGAGAACGGAAGGGGGATATCCATCTCGTCCTGGTAATCGCCCTTTGCCAGCAGCGTGAACGAGGCGAATCGGCAGTTGTGCTTGACCGAGACGCACAACCCGGGCCAGAAGCCCCTTCCGGCGCGGATTTCGCCGTCGGGGGCGCGGCTGTTGTGGTTCGAGCCGATCGTCGCGTTGGCCGCCAGATTGCTCTGGCCCATCACCAGCGCCGCGATCAGGAACGAGTTATTGTGATGCTGCTCGTGCGCGGGAAAGATCAGGTTGCTGATCAGCTCGCAGCACGAGACGGTCGAGTTATCGCCGAGGAAAGTGTGGATCAGGCGGGCGCCGTACTTGAGGTTGCAGTTGTCGCCCATGATGAACCGTACGGCTTTGCAACCGTAGAATACGTGGCAGCCCCGCCCGATGATACCGTTAACCAGTTCCACGCCCTCGCCGATCTGCGTTGGCTCTTCGGCGCTGGAGTTGATCGTGAGGTTCTTGAGCTTGTTGGCGCCCTTGATGTAGACCTCGGGCCCTATCTTGACGTCCTTGATGATGCGGCAGTTCTTGATGACGCAGCTTTTCCCGACCGTACCGTAGTACCCGCGCCGCGAGTCGAAGCGCCCCTGGGTCATTTTTCCGAGGCGATCGAGCAACTCGCTGTCGCCGCGGTATTTCGACCACAGCATCGCGTCTGCAGGCAGCATACCGTCGAAAGGCATCACCGCTCGCCCGCCGTTTTCGTTCACCAGTTCCATCCAGACTCGCACGGACTCGTCCTCGCCGTCCTTGACGATCCCGTTACCGAACTTCGCGTGGTTCGTCGTGTGCATCTCGTCGAGGTTCAGCAGGACGACATTGTCGCCGATGATGTAGTGCGCGAGATATCGCACGTGGTGAATGGCCGCGTTGTCGCCGATATCGCAGGCGATGATCCGGCTGTTGGTGAGCCCGACCGGAACGCGGAGATCGTGGTGCTCGATATAGACATCTTCGAGGCGCCCGATTCTCACCAGCCCGTGGAACTCGCAGTTTTTGACCAGGTGCGGCGCGAACTGCTCGGTGACCAGGATGTTGTCCCAGTTGTCGCCGGCGTTGGCGTTCTTTACGAGGGTCTCGATCTCATCGGCACGGAGGTTTCGCCACCCGCCGCTCGGAGCGGGAGCCTGATTGTTCCGCAGGTAGTACTCGTCGGAGCCTTCCGGGAGAAACTCAGCGGGGATGAAATCCCCGCCCAGCGACCCTATCGGCAGTATTTGCATTTTGCTCATGTGATGAAACTCCCTTCCGGGCCGCGGACCGGTAACAACCTTTATCCAGCCGGTCGGCGAGATACCGGCCGCCTGCCGTGGCGCGAAACGGTCAGTCCCATCTCGGCGCGCCTGGTCTCTTGTCCTGGACCCACTGGTAGTACTCGCGCATCTGAAGTTTTCCCATAGCCGCGGTGTCAAGGCAGATGATGCTGTCAGGGTGCAACTGCAGCGCGCTGGCGGTACACATGCTCGAAACGGGGCCTTCGACGGCGTCGGCGACCGCGTCGGCCTTACCGGCGCCGCTGGCGAGAAGGATGAGTTTCTTCGCCTCGAGAATCGTCCCCACGCCCATCGTCACGCAGTAGACCGGAACGTCCTCGGGCGTCTCGAAGAAGCGGGCGTTGTCGTCGATTGTCTGTTGCGTCAGCGTCTTCAAGCGAGTTCTCGAAGCCAGCGAACTGCTCGGCTCGTTGAACGCGATGTGCCCGTCCGATCCGATGCCCAGGACCTGCACGTCGATGCCCCCGGCGTCGCGGATCTTCTCTTCGTACGCCGCGCAGGAGGCCTTGAAGTCGTCGGATATCCCGGGCGGAACGTTGGTGCTGTCAATATTGACGTTAATGTCCTTGAACAGGTTCTCGGTCATGAAGTAGCGGTAGCTCTGTTCGTGACTCCCGTCTAGGCCCACGTATTCGTCCAGGTTGAACGTCGTGACCCCGGAGAAATCCAGTCCCTCTTCCCGGTGCAGGCGGATCAACTCCTTGTACATCCCCAGCGGGGTCGACCCGGTGGCCAGTCCCAGGACCGCTGTCGGCTTGTCGCGGACAACCTTCGCCATTACCCCTGCCGCCGCCTTGCTCATCTCTTCGTAGTCCGCACTGATGACAACTTGCATCTTTAATTCTCCTTCTACAGGTTTTGGATATCGCCATAAGCGAACGTCTCTGGGAATGGGCCAGGGTTGCCCGCACCGGCAGGCACGAGCGATCCCGGACGCCAAGAACATCATCGGCCAGTTATGAGGGGCATCTTTAGCCGCCAACACCGGCGTGAACTTCGTCAATCCAGGGCGCCCATATTACCAATAAACGCCGCCGCCGCTATCGAACCGCGCGAGAACTGCTTGAGGGCGAATCGTTCGTTTGGCGAGTGGAGGCGGTCTCCTGGCAGACCGAAACCCATCATCACCGCGTCGATGCCCAGTATCCGCTGAAACAACTCAATCACCGGAACCGACGCCCCGCAGCGAATCATCGCCGCCGACTTTCCGAACGCGTCAGCCAGCGCTTCTCTTGCGGCGAGGGCGGCGGGTGAATCGCGCCCGAGCAATACCGGACGGGCGCCGGAGTGGACCTCCATCTGGCAGGTCACTCCAGGCGGCGTGTTGTTGACTATATACTCGCGCATCGACTCGACAATGCGCTCGGGGCGCTGGTGCGGAACCAGGCGCATCGATATTTTGACCGAAGCGGTGGAAGGAATGATCGTTTTGCTTCCGGGTCCGGTATAACCTCCGAGGATACCGTTGCAGTCCAGTGTCGGGCGGCTCCAGAGGCGTTCGAGCGCGCTGAAATCATTTTCCCCGCCGCCCAGGCAATCGACGCCCATCGATGCGGCGTACCGTCCGGCGTCGAAAGGCAGGTTCGCCCATTGCCGGCGCTCGTCGTCGCTCAGTTCGGCTACGTCATCGTAGAAACCGGGCAGGGTTATCCGCCCGGCGCTGTCGCGCATACCGGCCGCCATGGTAGTCAGCGCGTTTATCGGATTCGCCAACGCCCCGCCGTGTTCGCCGCTGTGCACGTCGGCAATGGGCCCGACAACCGTAATCTCCACGTACGCCAGCCCGCGGAGAGCATAAGTTATCGACGGTACTTCGTCGGCAAGAAACGCCGAGTCGGAGACCACTATCGCATCGGCCGACAACGCCTCGGCGTGCCTGGTGATGAACGGCTCGAGGTCCGGCGAGCCGGTTTCCTCTTCGCCCTCGACTAATACTTTGATGTTGATCGGCAGACCGCCGCACCGCTGCCAGGCCTCGATCGCCGCCAGATGCGTAAAGAGCTGACCCTTGTCGTCGTTGGCGCCCCGGGCGTAGATATAACCGTCGCGAATCTCAGGCTCAAACGGATCGGATTTCCACAGGTCGAGAGGATCCGGAGGTTGGACGTCGTAGTGCCCGTAAACCAGCAGCGTGGGCGCCGAATCGCTTACGTGCAGCGTCGCCAGGACATTTGGTTTGTTGGACGCGGGGAGGATTTCGGCATGAAGGCCCAATTGCCCCAGATAATCCGCCAGCCATTTCGCGCACAGCCCGCAGGGATCTTCATCACCGCCGTCAACGTTGGCGACGCTGGGGAATCGCAGATACTCCTTGAGCGATTCCAGGTGCCTGTCGCGATTGTCAGCAAGATATTTTGCAACCGAATCGGGAATCATAGGGAATTAGAGCCCGCCACCGGCAGGTTGAGTGGCGGCTCCGGCGGCAGGGTCCGCACCGCCATCGGCAGGAACCATACCGCCCATCATGGCCTTCATCATTTTTTCCGCTATGGGCTTGACGAATTGATTACCCAGTTCCTCGCCTTTGGCATCGACGTTATCGGCGGTAATGCTTCCGTCATCGATACCCGCCCTGATAGCATCAAGCACCTTCACCGAAGCCTGCGCCACCTCTCCAATAAGGCCGACCATCTCACGTTTGCCTTTGCCGAGTCCGAGTTTCCACTCGTCCGCCGTTTTTGAGAAGATTAACTTCAGGTTTTGAGGTCCGGTAGCAACCACCTTCTCGCCGATCTTGGCGAAGATCAACTGGTCAACTGAGATATCGCCCAGCATTGCCGCCGGTGCCGAGGAACCCGCAACTTCGGCGGGCATCTTCTTGAGCTCTGCTTTGACCTTTGCCGGATATTGCGCGCCAAACTTTTCTTCCATGAGCAAATCGAGTGCAAGCGCCTTGGCCTGCAGGGCATCGCCCGCCTGCTTCATCCCCTGTATGGCGGTCGATGTTTCTTCATCGAAGAACGCCATTGCCGCCGCATTGTCGCCGGAATCCTTTGTGGCGAGAATACCTTGGACAACGGCCTTGATCTTGGTGATTTCGTCGTCTGACGCCGCGGTCGACGGACCGGTCGGATCCTGACCGTCTCCTGACGACGTATCATCGCCCGAGGAAGTATCGCTGCTGCTACTGTTCAGAAGGGCCTCCCTTCGCCTCCTTACGACACTGGGCTTGCCAATGACATCGTAGTCGGGCGTGGGCGTCTTAATCGCCACGGGCGGACCGTCCACGGCGCGGTCGTACCCCACGGGGTCTTCCGCAACTTCGCGGTCGCAACCCAACCCTGCGCTCAACACTACCCCCGCGACCAATACCAACAAGCAGTTCTTCATGCTACTGACTCCTTAAGGCGGCCTTACGGCAGAAAGCACCATCTCGCCAATCAAACTCACCATCATTGTCGCCTCTCAGGGAGCATATGACAAGGGCAAACCCGACGGCATGGCAGTTGGCACGCCGTTATTGTTTTTCCGCTTCTGCCCGTTTGCGGAGTTCTTCTTTACCGAGTTCTTCGCTGCGGTCGAAGTTTTTGGTTCGTGCTTTGACCTCGTCCATGGGTGCGGTCTGGCGCGGGTCGGCGTACATGTGTACGTTGTCGAAGAGATACTTCCCCGGAGGCCAGTAGGCGTATATCTGTATTTGAAACCATTTAACGTTGGCGGGCAATCCGCCTCTGGGCGGGAACGGGGCTGCATAATGCTTCCAGACACCCTCGGTATTTCGGCATGCCAGGTACCAGCGAAAGCACTCTCGCCTGTAACGTTCGGGGTGTTTGGCTGCGTCTGTTTTGACGAGTTTCTTCCGCTGGACCGCTGAAAGTGCGGCGAAGGCGGCGGGGGTGAGCTTCAACTCGACCAGCGAAAGTTCGCTCAAGGCGTCGGCGTGCTGCGCCCATTCGAGGTAGCCCTTGACGAAAATCTTCGGGAAGAAAATGCCCGCTGTCTTGCCTTTCATATCGGCCAGGAGCCAGTACCTCTGTCCGGGCGCCGCCTTGATCCAGCCGCTCCGATAATGGATGCCCTCGAGCCCGGCGACGCTTCCGTAGCTGGCGTCTTTTTTCAGTTTGGGCGGATTTTTGGGGCTCGCCAGGCCCAGGCGGAGCTTGCGGCGGTACTCGTACCACTTGTCGCGCTCCAGGTCGGTCTGGAGTCTCAGAACTTTCCCGCTGCCGCGCGGGTCGGCTTCGATAAACGTGCCCGCATTGTCCGGGGCGTCCCAGCCCTTGGCGCCGGGGCTCTCAAAATCCCCGTTCACGTTGAGCGCCTTGGCGAACTTCTTCGGAGTGGACTCATCTCCGTATTCCGGCGGGCGCCATTCCTTGGCGCCAAGGGCGGATTCCACTATCTGCTGGGCGATCACGCCGCGCGCACGCTCGGAGCTGTCGGTGAACGTCTTGGTCCAGGCGGCCGGTTTCTTCGGATCGATGAGGTTGATGCAGCAGATTTCTGCTTGCACGGTCCGCCCGGTCTGCCGCACCGTACCGTAGATACCCATGTTCACCGCCATCTTTCCGGTCAGCATGGCGGATACTTTTTTGCTGTCGGTCTTTACGGATATAGGCCCGGAAAATTCCCTGGTGGTGAGCTTGTCAATGACTTCCTTGATTCCGATTGCGCCGCCCTTGTGACGGCGCAGGCGCAGGCGAACGCTGTCGGCAAGTTGTATTCCGATCGCGCGTGCGCTCTTGGCGGAGATCGTCTCGAAGTCGATTACCGCGACATATATCCCGCTCGGCGCCTTGTCTGCCGCCTCTCCACCGGCCGCCAGGCCAGCGGCCAGCGCCAACGCGAACATGACGTGTCGGGTTTTCATGTTACACCTCCGCGGGCCAAGACTATCGTATATGTTCCCGCGCGACACATTGCCGTGTCTCCGGTAAGGCGGAGCGGTTATTCGTCGTCTTCGAGGTCGCCCTCGGGCAGTTGACCCGCCGCCTCGAGTTTTTGGTCCTGCCCTTTGGTGAGCAGTTGGATCTTCTGCTCGGCCCTGCCCAAAACGGTGCGGCAGTGCTCGATCAGCTTTATGCCTTCGGCGTACTTGTCGATAGACTCTTCCAGCGGTACGCTCCCCTCTTCGATCTCCGAGACGATCTCCTCAATTCGCTCGATCGCCTGCTCGAATGACATTTTCTTCTTGCCCATTATCGTTATCCTTTTTCACAGTAGCATCGCGGGGGTGTATTGTAAACGAAGCTCAGTCGAACAGTGTGCCGTCCCCGACGGGCGGTGGTTTCTTTTTCCGCCTGAGACCGGTCCGGCCGACAACGGAAATGACTTTCCCGTCGGAAAGTTCGGTGGTGATCGTCTGGCCGTCGGAAGTTTCGACCGTCGAACGCAATATCCGCCCGTCGCTGTCGCGGGTAACGCTGAACCCGCGTCCGAGCACGGCGCGGTAGCTCATGGCTTCCAGTTGCCTCGACGCCGCGTCAACCTGCTGGGAGGCCAGGGCGATCCTGTAGACCGGGGAGCATGCCTCCAGGCGCCTGGTCAACTCGCCGAGGCGGTCTCCGGTGAGTTTGACCCTTCGTCCCAGCGCCCATAACAGAGAGTGCTGCAACTGCTGCAACCGCGCCCGTGCGCCGGCGGCCAGGTGGGCCGGATGCAGACCGGCAAGGCGATTTGCGGGTCCGCCCAGGGACTCGCGCGCGCCGGCGAGCATCTCGCCAAGGGCCCCGCGCCCGCGCAGCGACAGCTCGTCAATCTGCTGGATGCGGGTTCGAACAGCGGCAAGGGGGTCTCGGAACACGGCGCTGCGCCCCAGGCCGGACAGGAACGATCTCGCCGCCGCAATGTTATCGCGCGCCCGGCGGGTCATCCGGTCGCCGAGGTCGCCGAGGCCTCTATGCACCTGGTCCGCGTCAGGGACCGCCAGTTGGGCCGCGGCAGTCGGAGTAGCCGCTCGCACGTCGGCGACCATGTCGGCGACTGTGGTGTCGGTCTCGTGCCCCACGCCGCAGATTACCGGCGTTCGCGCGCGGTATATGGCCCGGGCGACCGCCTCTTCGTTGAACGCCCAGAGATCCTCGAGGCTTCCGCCGCCTCGGGCGACGATGATCACGTCGATTTCATATTCCTCGGCGTTGGCGTCGATCAGCGTGACGGCCCGCGCCACTTCATCCGCCGCGCCTTCGCCCTGGACCAGCGCGCCGATCGCGTAGGCTCTCGCCCCCGGCCAGCGATGCCGCAGGGTGCGCTGGATGTCGCGAATCGCCGCGCCGCTCAGCGAGGTGACAATCCCGATCGCTCGCGGGAACCTCGGGATCGGCTTCTTGCGGGCCGGGTCGAACAGGCCCTCGCCCCGGAGCTTGTCGCACAGTTGCCTGAAAGCCAACTCCAGGGCGCCCTGCCCGCGGGGGGTCATGCGATCGGCATACAGTTGCAGTTGCCCGCGGACCTCGTAGACGTCGACCCGACCGACGATAATCACTTCCATTCCGTCGGCGGGTGTGAACTTCAGTTTTGCGGCGCGGCCCTTGAACATCGCGACGTCGACGGCGGTATGGGCGTCCTTGAGGCGGAAGTACATATGGCCGGAGGAATGGAACTTGAAGTTGCTTATTTCCCCGACAACCGTAACGCGCCCGGGATAGGCGCCGGCCAGAGCACCCTTCACCCCGGCAAGCAGCGCGGAAACCGACATAGCCGCCGGTCCGGCGGACTCGGTAGCCTCCTGCGCCGACAAACTCGCGGCGGTGGATTTGTCCGGATCGAAGAACGCAAAACGATCGTCTGGCATGGTGATCTGTACTAGAGCGGGGCTTTGGATGGTTTTTCGCCGAGATCGGCCAGTTGTCGAACGGCGAGTTCATACTTCTCGGTCGCGGCGCGGCGTTCGGCGTCGTCGGACTTATGGAGTTTCAGAAAACGCCCGTAGTACCCCGCCACACGCCTCAGCATCGCGACCCTGCCAAAACGAGAAGGTTTCTTGAGGTTATTGATGTACCATTCGGCAAGTTCCCGGCATGGAGCTTCGGCGATCTTGTCGATACTTTGGGCGGCCATCGGAACGTACGTCTGGAGAATCTGGTCGGTATCTTCGTTCACGAACGCGGCGGCCCGCGCGGGGTTGTCGAGCTCGATTATGCAGATATTGATAGCCCGCTCTCGAATCGCCATGTCGTCGGGACGGGCAACCAGAACGGCGGCCAGCGCGTCCAGGCGGCGGAGAGAACACTCCCGCCGGGCCAGTCGCCGCAATTGCTTGCGAATCTGCGGTACTTGCCGAAGCTTTCCGGCGTGCGCTATTGCCATCGCGGCTCGGGCCGATTTGGCGGCATGGGCATACCGACCGGCGGATTCGTGCTTCCGCGATTCAGCGAGAAGCCCCGCCAATGAAGGCCTCGAAGCAGGCCGCGAAGCCGCCACCTCACCTCGCACCACCGAGGAAGCGAGCAGCAACCCTATCGCAATCAGAACAACCTTCTTCACGGCCCGATCTCCAGAAAATCTTACTTACCGGCTATGATGAGGTCGAGGCGTTTGGACTTCTCGTCCATGCTCAAACCGCCGCTGCCCTCGATGGTCATCCAACCGTTGTATCCGGCCTTGTCGAGTTCCTTCCTGACCAGCGGCCAGTTCACGCTGCCGTCGCGGATATTGCAGAACCCTCCGCCATGCCCGTCGGGTTTGAGCTTGAAGTCCTTGACGTGGCACTTGACGATCATCTTACCGAACGTCCGGATCCATTCTTCCGGCGGAGCGTACTTCACGTGGTTTCCGATATCGAAGTAGAACTGCACCCACGGGCTTCCGATCGAACGTATGAAACTCGCCGCAAGGTCCGGTTTGACCCACAAGTTGTTCCAGACGTTTTCGACCGCGATGACGACCTTGGACTTTTCGGCGACCCCCGCGGCCCGCAACAGAGCCTCGCGAGACATCCTGGTCGCGAGATTCTGGGCGTCGATGTAGTCCTTGTACTTCGCGTTGTCGCCCTTGACCACGCGGGCGACCAGGGCGGTTTTCTCGTCGAAGGCGATGTCGAACTCCCACGGTTGCGGCAGGCCCTTGCCCCCGACGCGGCAGGGCACGACAAGGACGGCGTCGGCTCCGTATCCGGCGGCGGTTTTCAGCGCAACCTCGAGCGACTTTACGGAACCGTCGACGCTCTTGGGGTTATTCATGCCCAACCAGCCCCGCAGAACGGAGTGGATTTTCATACCCGCCTTCTCGGCGATGGCGCGGGCCTTTTCCGCATCGGCGGGTTTGGCGCTCCACGCCCCGCACTCGACACCGTCAAAGCCCGCCTCCTTCATCTGCGCCAGTGCTTTCTCGCTGATCTTCCCGGTAATGAGGGATTTGTAGAGTTTCGTCTTGAAACCGGCGGACGCATCGACCGCCGACGCGGCGCCGGTCAGCGCAAGTCC
The DNA here is from genome assembly GCA_016782885.1 of Phycisphaerae bacterium. Taxonomy (GTDB): domain Bacteria; phylum Planctomycetota; class Phycisphaerae; order SM23-33; family SM23-33; genus BS750m-G57. The sequence goes on from JADHXQ010000064.1 coordinate 20,592, forward strand.
CGCCCCCCCCGAAACCGCAAGGAACTCGCGTCGCGTAAATTTCTCGCCCATGATAACCACTTTCCTTTCGCGCAAACCGTACTATCCGTTCAGCACCCAACCTTTTCGGTAGGTCTTCTTGATGTACTTGTCGGCTTCGGGGCATCCGGCGGACTTGAGGCTCTTGCCGCTTGAGTCCCATTTGAGCGTCTTGCCCACGCGGTAAGCCACCAGCGCCAGCATGTTGTTCTCGATGAACTTCCCGGCATAGTCGAAGTTGCACGTCGTGGGCTTGCCTGTCTTGCAGGCGCGGATCCACTCCTTGTGGTGTCCGATCGACGCGGGGATCAGGTCCTCGCTCTTCGGCGACTTGTAGTGCGTCATGTCGCCGGTCATCATCATGATCCGGTACGAGTAGTCCGCGACGATCGAGCCCTTGTCGCCCTTGAATATCACACCCTTGCTCATCTTGTCGCGATTGAACACGCCCGAGGGCATGCCCGGTTTCTTGTCTCCGTCATACCAGTAGGCCTTGATCGCCGGGCGCCAGTCATTGGCGGGAATCTCCCACTCAGCCATCAACCACGTCGGAACGGTGGCGTCGCTCCTGGGCGAACCGGTCGCCTTGCAACTGCCGGCCAGACCGATATCGAAGCCCCACGCCGCCAGGTCCATCATGTGGCTGCCCATGTCGCCGATCTGACCGCTGCCGAAGTCCCAGAAGCGATTCCACGTCAGGCAGCTCCCGAGGTATCCCGGATTGTACGGATGCATCTGCGCGGGCCCGATCCACAGGTCCCAGTCGATATGGTCCGGTATCGGTAGTTTCTCGGGAAGATAGTCGCCGCCCTTGGGCTTGCGATTGCACCAGACTCGCACCGACAGCGGCGTGCCGATCGCCCCTCCGCGAATCATTTCGACGACTCGGCGATAGTTATCGCTGGCGTGAATCTGCGTGCCCTGCTGGGTGGCGATTTTCTTCTTGTTCTTGATGTAGGTTTCGCGGACGAGACGGGCTTCCTCGACGGAGTTCGCCAGCGGTTTTTCGCAGTAGACGTGCTTGCCCCGGTTCATCGCCCACATGTTGACAAACGCGTGGGTATGGTCGGTGGTCGCGCAGACCACCGCGTCGATGTCTTTCTGCTCGAGGCACTTTCGCCAGTCTGCGTACGTTTTGGCCTTGGAAAAGCCCTTTGCCGCCCGGGCGAGATTCTTGGCATTGACGTCGCACAAGGCGACGATATTCTCGCCGCGAACGCCGTTAAGGTCCGCCCTTCCGCGTCCTCCGACGCCGATGGCGGCGACATTGAGCTTTTCGTTCAGGTTCTTTCCGCTGAGAATCGCCGGGGCGCCCGCCACGACCAGACCGGCGGCAGCGGTGCCTTCCAGGAATCCGCGACGCGTCACTTTACGCTTCATGATATATCTCCTCTGGGGTCAATCGTAGTTCGCAATACGAGGGCAGACTACCATTATCGCCAGGCCGATACAAGTGCGTTCCGGTCTGTCATGCCCCCGCGCGTGCAACATTAAAAGGCGGCAGATTATAATGGCCCATAGTTGAGAGGAAGACAAGGACAGCGGCGAAACCAGATGGGGATTTTTGGATTATTGGATTACATGGATTAACGGAAGGATTTTGGTAACGACAAGTCTGAAACGGTCGGCCTTTACATAATTGAAGTCGTTAATCCCTTAATCCCAAAAATCCATGTAATCCCCAACTGTCGTTCGAAGGCAAAAAGCCGTCGCCACTTTTTTATGTCGCACACCACCCGCGCGGACGCCCCAATATGACGCGAGCATCATTCCCGCGCTTCGCTGTCGCCGGACCACGCCGGAAGCAGGAAGGAATCAGTCGCGTTTGCGGGACTCTCGGTTCCGTCGTATTCTTCTTTGCCCTGCACGAGGAAGATATTGTCCCCATTGACGCCGACTCTCGCCCCTTCCCGCCACTTGACGCCCCAGTCGGGATACAGCACGTTGTGTCCGCTCCGCCCGTGGTTGCGGCTGCTGGTGCGGGGACTGGAAAGGAACTCGGCCTGGAAACGCCCGTTTTCAAATACGGGAGTCTTGTCGGAAAGGACCGCCATTTCACCGGCCGCCGGCAAGCGGATGCTGCTGCCCAGGGCATGCTGGTAGGAATAGCTGATGTACTTTCCTTCCGGGAAGTCGGTCATTTCGGAATTTACGGCGAAGATCTCCCCCGCCGCATCACCGTCGGAGGGGCACTGGAAGACGCCGACCGGCGCGTAATGACCGGCCACCAGGTGAAACAGTCCCGCCGAGTTGCTCACGGGTTTCCGTCCGTACCCGGGAAGCCAGGCGGCGTTCGATCCGCAGGCCAGGGGAAGGGAGTCCCGGTTGGCGAGGGCGTAGTTCTTCATGCCCGTACCGATCTGCCCGACGTTCGCGGCGCACTTGCCCTGGAGCGTCCTGTTTCTTGCCTGCCTGGCCCAGGGTACAAACAGCAGCGCCATGATAATTGCCGCAACCGCAACCGTACCAAGCTCCCTGAGGGAGAACGTCGGGCGGGTGCCTCCGGCGAATTCCCTCCGCGCTGTCGCCGCGGTCGACTGCCTCGCCGAGGCGATCCTCGCGAGCGTTCGGTCCGCCAGGTCCTCAGGCGCCTGGGGCGCACCGAGAAGTTTCAGCGCATCCAGCGCGTTTGTCAGATTCTTCCGCAAGGCCCCCAACTCGGGCTCTTTTTCAAGGCGCAGCTCCACATGGCGCCCGGTCGCCTCGTCGCAGCGGCCCAGCAGGTAGTCTATCAGCAGCATCTCGTCTTTTTTGCGCTGTTCACTCATCGTCCGATTCCATCCGGGCCTTCCAAAGCCCGGAAAAGCGTCCAACCGCCGCGTGGAGGCGGCTTTTTACCGTACCAAGCGGAAGGCCCAGCATCTCCGCGATCTCCTTGTATGCGAAGTCGTGGAAATAGCACAGGGTCAGCACTATCCGGAGCGCCTCCGGAAGTGAGCCTACAATCTTTTCTACGGCTAGACGGACCTCAAAGTTCACTAGTTTTTCATCCGGGGGCGGTATCGACGAGGGTATGACCGTCGCGTAGCTGTCCTGGTCTTCGTCGCCGCTGATGTTTGCATCCAGCGGAATCGCCGATTTCCGCGACTTGCTGCGAAGTGCATCGCGGGCCTTATTGGCTGCTATCGTGAACAACCACGGCTTCAGGCGTTTGGTGGTGTCGAAAGTAGCCGCCGATATGTGCAACTGCAGAAATGCCTCCTGGAAAGCATCCTCGGCCATTGCCCGATTGCCCATGAACCTCGTCAGGAACGCCAGAAGCTCCTGCTCGTGACGGCGCACCAGCGCGCCGAACGCTTCGCTCTCGCCGTCAAGGTGGCGCTGAAGAAGCATCGCGTCGCTGATATGTGAAGGTTCCGATGCCTGGTTCACGTCGGGGCGGGTCCTTTCGTTACGTTCGCGCCGGGCGTGATTATAACGCCTGGCGCACGTTTTGCGACAACCGCCCGCTTGATTTTGGATTTGAGGGTTCTTGAACTTCGCTCCGCAAAGGAGTATCGTTTAGGCATGAGACGCGGAATCCTTGCCGACAAAGATCAACTCAACGCACTGTCCGAGCGCACAACAATCAGCCCGTTCGACGCGATTTTCGATGCGCTCCAGCGCCGATGCGCGCTGATCCTGCAAACCGGACCGATCACCGAAACGCAGTGGCGCGCAATCTGGGAACGGGGAAAATGGTCTTCGGCGGCGCTGGCGGCAAGGGCGTCCCAGGGACGAATCATGGACCTGGCGATCGCGCATCACGTGGACTCCAACAATGCCTACCGCGATCGGGCCATCGAAGAACTCGAAAACCTCTGCTCATGGAGCACATGGGTCGATCCCTGCCACAACAAGATGGCCGCCGACATCTGCACCTCGGAGACCGCCGTCGCGACTGTTATCGGACTCGACTGGTTGTGGGACGATATCCCCACTGAAAAACGTGACGCGATGATTTGCAAAGTCTCCGAAAAGGCCTTCAAACCTTACCTGCAGGCCGTCAAAGACAACGTCTGGTGGCACGGGTGCTATCACCACTGGAACGTGGTGGTAAACGCCGGAATGGCGATGGCGGCGATGGCGATGGAAGACGAGGACCCGCAAGCAGACCAGGTCGAAAAACTCGCCCGCGCGGGACTGCACAACTTCTTCAACGCGTTCGGCGCGGACGGAAGCTGGGACGAGGGGACCGGATACTGGGGGCTGACGATGAGATACCTACTACTACTTGCCGAAGCCGACAAAAACCTCCGCGATGACATGGGCATATACCACTCGCGAGGAATGGACGCCACGGGACTCTTTCCAATATACTTCACACCTAACGGACGCGCCGCAAGCTTCGGGGATATGCCCACCGAACCGCTACACGGAACAATTTATCTGCTCGCAAGGCAGTTCGCCCTGAAAGAAGTCGCATGGTGGCTCGATACGTACTTCCTGGGGAGGGACGCGACCACTAACGGATGGTCCGCCACGGGACTGGCGATGCTGTTCAGACCGGATGATATCAAAGTACCAAAGGCGCCGAAACTCGATAAAGTTAAGGCCTTCCCGCAAATCGGATGGGCCGCAATGGCGGATCAATGGCCGCGACCCGGACTCTACGCAGCCGCAAAAACAGGGGATATGGCCGTCAACCACGCAAAGAGCAATATGAACTCCATCCAGCTTCAATGCGGCGGAGAAATGATGCTCGTGGACTTCCCCAGGAGCCCCCAGTCGCAACAGTACGGTACCGCCAAACAGAAGCGGTTCTACGAAGTGACCGCACGGGCACATAACACGATATGCACCGCCCAGCGAGATCACCGGATCGACGCGCAAGGCGCCATACTCGAATCAAAGAGCACAAAAAATTATCGATGGGTCGTATGCGACGCCGGGAGCGCATGCGGTGAAAACACGCGATTCATCCGCCACGTGGTAATGGCGGTCGATCCCGACACATCCGAAGGCCGCGCCGTGATCGTACTCGACGAACTGACCAACGGCGTCCCGGAGAAGTTCGAACAGTTCTGGCATACGCGGGGCAAGGTCGAACTCGACACCGAGACACAGAGGGGAACAATCATCGGTATTCGCAACCAGATACACCTCGGACTGGCCGCTACTGTCAAAACTTCGCTGACACTCAAGTCGGCCGGCATCGATTCCCACTGCAATGAGCGGTTCCTGCACCTGAGGGGCGGAGCAATCGGAAAAGTGCTCCTGGCAAGCGTATTTGCAAGACAACCGATCAACGGAATCGTCGACATCCACGAATCCGACGAGGGCATAACCGTACTTGCCGGCGATATGAAGGCACACTTCAAAACCTCCGGTCCACACCTCAAACTCACCCGAGTGGAAGTCTGATCGGTCAAAATCGGAAAAATCCGACGAAATACTCCGGCGCGCCTATACTGAAGTAGATGACAGATTTTTGCATCGCCCTTCGCATTACCGTACCGACGATTGCTGAACACCCGAGGGAACTGAAAGGCTTGTGAGTAAGGTCACAAGCCTTTCGTGCTTCACCGCGGGTCGCTAGAATGCCCTGTCGCCTTCGAACGACAGATGGGGATTACATGGATTTTTGGATTAGGGGATTAACGGATTAACGACTCTGATTCTGTAACGGCTGGCCGTTTTAGACTTGTCGTTACCAAGACGCCGCCGTTAATCCATGTAATCCAAAAATCCATGTAATCCCCATCTGTCGTTCGCACTGTTTAATCTTTCTTGGAAATCACTTACAATGCTCACATGAAAGTTATTTCGCTCCAGTCAGGCAGCAATGGCAATTGCATCTACGTCGAGGCAGGGAACCTCAGGCTCCTGATAGACGCGGGAATATCGGGCAAGCGCGCCGCCCAGCGGCTCGCGGCGTTCGGGCGGGATATACGCGACATCGACGCCGTGCTGATCTCGCACGATCATGGCGACCATATCGCCTGCGCGGGGATATACCAGCGAAAGTTCAACCTGCCACTCTACATCACCGAACCCACGCTTACCGCGGCGCAAATCCACCGGCCTGTTGGACGACTCGACGACGTGCGCCATTTCAAAGCAGGTAACATTCTGAAAATAAAGGATGTTACGGTCGAAACAATACCCACTCCGCACGATGGAACTGACGGGGTGGCGTTTGTCGTGGACGACGGACGCCGCAGACTCGGTATCCTGACGGATCTCGGACACGTTTTTGACGGGCTGTCCGCACTGATCGCCACGCTCGACGCGGTGATCATCGAAAGCAATTACGACCACGAAATGCTCGACGAAGGCCCGTACCCGTATTTCCTCAAGCAGCGCATCTCCGGACCCGGCGGGCACTTGTCTAACGCCGAATCCGCTGAACTGCTGGCACGGTCCGCCGGAGCGAAGCTCAAGTGGGCCTGCCTGGGGCACCTCTCCGGCGAGAATAACCACCCGACCCTGGCGATCGCCACGCATCGCCGGATATTAGGCGACGGGCTCCCCCTGCACGTCGCCGGTCGGTATCAAGCCGCCGAACCCATCGATCTACCCTGACCGGGAGACAGCAGATGTGTAAACAGTTGCTTCTTGCCATAACATACGTGCTCGCGGGCGTGTGGACCTCGCGGGCTTCCGGCGCCGATGAAACCGAACTGATCTACAAGACCCCCGCGAAAGTTATCTATCGCGTCACGGGCGACGGGCTGGCCTCGATCGAATTCAACGGCCGCAACGTCGCCGGCGGATCCTGGAGCGCATTCAACGCCGAACCATGGTTCAAGAATGGCGGATCGGGCAAGGTCGACACGAAAAAGTTCACCAGCAAAACGTTCAAAACCCTCTCCCCCCGCTGCGCCCGCGTCACGCACGCCAAGGGCGATATCGTCTGCACCACCGACTACCGCTTCGACGGCGAGGACGTGCTGATCTCCGCCCGAATCGAAAACAACCACGCGTCCGAACCGATGAACATCGCGGGCTTCTCGGGCCTGACGTTCCACTTCGACCGCCCGCCGATCGGACTGATGCCCGTACAGCATATCAGCTACTTCCAGGCACACGGCGTGGGACTCTGCCATCCGGGCCACTGGGCGAAATTCGGAGGCTCCTACGCAACCGACTCCCAAATCGGCGTGGGCACATCTCCACAAGCCACCGGCCTGATGCGAACGCTGACGCTGTGGGATTACGGTAGTTGGGCTCAGGACAAGCGCCAGAGCGATCCGAACCGGCGCCTGATATACTTCGCCGTCGCGCCCATCGCCCCGAGAGGCGCCGCCACCCTGGACTTCCGCCTGCGAGTAAGCCCCAAACGCGACTGGAAGCACCTGCTCGACCCGTACAGGGAACACTTCGCCAAAACGTTCGGACCGGTAACCTACAAGAGCGATCATCGCTGGATCGCGACGGACTACCTCAACCACTCCCAGAGGGCAATCTCGCCGGCCAACCCATACGGGTTCCACGGCGGGCACCGGAGAATCGATACCGACGCCGGCGCCGAGGCGTTCTGCAAAAAACTCATCGGCAACCTCAAGGGCGCCGGCGGACAGGGCGTTATCGTCTGGGGACAGGGCGGCGACGATCCGCGAGCGGGGATGTACCGCCCGGACTTCGACATCCTCCCGCCAGAGGTCGAGGCGCGCTGGGGCGGGATCGCAAAGCAGTTCAAACAGGCCGGACTGAAACTCGGCGTCTGCACCCGCCCGCGACACCTCGCCGTTCGAGCGACCTGGACGAAAGACCGCATCATCAACATCAACCCCGACGATCCCGGACACCGCGAGATGATCTGGAAACGGTTCGAAAACATGATCGCCAGGGGCTGCACGATGTTCTATCTCGACAGCTTCGGGGCGAGTTTCGAGGACGTCAAACTCATGCAATTCCTACGCAAAAAAATGGGACCGGACATCCTGACGTTCGCCGAACACCAGTGCGACGCGATCATGGCCTGCAGCGGCGGATATTCCGAGACAAGTTTCTCCCTCGGCAAGGACAACAAGCCCACCCGCTATCGACTATGGTCCGGCGTGCGAAACTGGGAGATTTATCAGTTCCTCGCGCCCCGATCGCAGATGGCCTCACGCCTCTACCAAGGCCAAAACGACATCCCCAAAGATTTCAAGGCGCCCGACGAATTCTTCTTCACCAACCGCATCACCCCCCTGCTGCCGACAGGCACGCCTCAACGCCTGACGCAAATAAAAGACCGCCAGGCCAAATACATCACCAAACAGGGAAAGTGGAAGTAACCGCGTGCACGAATACTTTGATTACACCCAGGCGGCGGAAAAAGCGAAAATCTCGCCGGGAGATCTGGCGACTCTGCGCAAACACGTCGAAAACATCTACCCAAGCCGAATGCTTCGCGAAATGCACCTCTACACGATCTGCACGGACATCGGACAGGGCAAACTCACCGTCGCTGAAGCACTACTACCCCCCCCCGCCAGTGGAAAACTCCCAGACATCTCGAACCTCCGCCTCGGCGGATGACAGACGCCGCGAAACGAACGCTGGATTATCGGTCCCGCCGTTTCCGGGGAACCCTCAGCCCGCGGCAATGTTTCCCATTGACCGCCGGTGACGGTATATTTAGTCAACTCCATCGAGGACAAATGCGATGACAACATCAAAGACGGCACTCGGCGTTTCGCGGGCGGGCGTGTTTCTCGCCGCCGCCCTGCTTGCCTCCATCTGTTTGGGCGGTGATGAGGCGGGCGTTTCGCGGCGGCCAAAGAAGCTGATCGCCACCGGTTGGGACATGCCCGACACGAAACGCCTTCGCGAGAACCTCGCGGAGATCGAGTCACGCCCGTTCGACGGGATCGTAATCGAGGTGCTCGGGCGAAAGGACGACAAAAACAAAAACACATGCAAATTGCGATGGGCGTTTCTGGACGAAAAATGGGACCGCAAGTGGTTCCAACCGGCGATAGACGATCTCCGCGCGTGCAAGTTCAAGAAGCTTACCGACAACTTCATCCTCTTCAACGCCAATCCGGGCGGCGTGGACTGGTTCGACGACGCCGGATGGGCAAACATCGCGGACCACTGGCGCATCGCGGCATGGGTCGCCAAACAATCCGGCGTAAAAGGCATCCTGTTCGATCCGGAACCCTACATGCGAGACCACAAGCAGTTCGGCTACCCGATGCAACCCGCCCGAAACAAACACACCTTCGCCGAATACCGCCGCCAGGCGCGCCTGCGCGGACGCCAGGTAATGAAAGCAATATCCGCCGAGTACAAAGACATCACCATCTTCTGCTATTTCCTCAACTCCATCCAGCGATGGGCGCTGGCACAGACCAAGCCCGCATCCGTGCTGGAAAAATCATCCTACGGCCTGTTTCCCGCCTTCATCGACGGTTGGCTCGATGAAGCCCCGGCGGGCGTGACGCTCGTCGACGGATGCGAATCGGCGTACCGCTACAACTCCGAGCGCGAGTATCTCGAGTCGGCCGTCTTCATCAAGGGCGACGCACAGAAGCTGATCTCGCCTGCCAACTGCGCCAGGTATCGAGCCCAGGTCCAGGTCAGCTACGGGATGTACCTCGACGTGTACACGAACCCGAAAAGCTCCCCGTGGTACGTC
>JADHXQ010000170.1 GCA_016782885.1 Phycisphaerae bacterium
GGTTTCCAAATCGCTCCTGTGGTTTCGTGGACTGCTCGATTGCACGGCGGTTCGTCACGGAAATGCAGGAGTACATTTTCCACGGCATTATGGTACCATCGTCCAAACGTGTATAACAGGTCATTTCTCAACGCCCGGGGGGAGTCACAATACACTGGCGTAATCACTGAAAAATCCATTCAAGAAATGTGTAGTGCAACGAGGTGATTACACCCGGGGTTTTCGCGTACCTGCGCAGTGGTTCCGCACGCCAATTGCGATCTATAAAACCCGAGACAGTCACCTGTTTTAGGTTCTCCCGCAACTGGTGAGAGTCACCTGTTGTGACGCTTGATCGAGAGGGATATCTCCGGCGATACGCGGGAGAGCGAACGGTTCGCCTGTGTGCGTTACTGAATATGAAAGGGACGGTTGTGCGGGGCGATCGAGTCTGGTTGTTCGAACGGCGCGCGAAACCGCAAGCGGTTTTACCGTAGCAATCAACATCTGATGTGAGCGGCGAATCAAAACCGCTTGGGTTTTCGCGCGTCGTTGCTTTATCGTCATCCCGCAGGGATGAAAGGTCAGGCGCGTGCTATACGGATCGTTCGCAACTCCAGTCGACACACCGGTTCGATGGCGCTATCGACACACAAGAGAAGGTGCCTTATTAACTATTCACGCTCTGACCCCATATGTCGCGTGTCGTGCATCCGCCCGGCGCGGATCCTCGCTTCGTAGTGCGCGTTCAGACCGCTCTGGCCCGATCTCTTGATGTACGCTTCGAGCTTGCGCTGGATCAGCTTCTGGTCGAGGGCGGGATAGTACCGGCTGCGGGGCAGTTTGCTCCGCAGACGCATCATCCGCCTGGTGGGGTCCAGAACGTAGACCCCGCCGCCGGATGGACATTCCACCCAGACATGTCCGGACTCGACGTGCTTGAGATTCTCTATCCCGAAGACTACCTCGGACTTGAGGCCTTTGAGGCCCAGGAGATGATGGAGGTAGATCGCCTGGTCTTCGCAGTCGCCGGCGCCGCGAGCGATCGTTTCATCCGGACTCTGCCAGTAGTCCCCGCCCTCGTCATCGACGTACGTGATTCTCGCGGCCTGCTGCATGGCGCTGTCCAACTGACCGCTGACGCAGGCGCAGTTGACAAAGGCGCCCAGGCCCAGGGCAAGGGCGCCGAGAAACCTGCACGAAATCCCAATCACATTGCCAACCATAATTCTCTCGCAATCCTCACCAACGATTATCGTCCAGCCGCTGGCGGTGTCAATGAGCCTCTGTGTGGTATTGACCGTGGTGTCCCCTGGGGCGGAAGCTTTTGGGGATACCTGTTCGACAGCGTCCTGACGATGGTTTCTGAGTCACTCGACACGTGCAGAACAGCGTAATAATCAGGGAAAAATCCTCAGCAGCAATGTTCGGTGCGGTTAATCGTTGAAAGACTTGGATTAATGGAAATTAAAAAAACCCTAAAAACCCGAATTCTATTCTTGCATATCATCGGGGCAGAGGTATAATTGTTGTCGGATCACTTTGGTCGGCGTGTGAACTGGTTTTCGCAGACCAGAAGCCGGCGCGGGGCGGTGCATATGTGGCTCGAAACGGATTATCGGGTAAACAGTATCACGGAGGAAAGCACAATCGTTTCTGCAGTTCCGACACATCAGGTCATTCAATGGTTCCAAGCGACACTGCGACGAAAACAGGGTGGGTTCCTGAGCCCCGCGTTCAGGGCGGTCCTGGTCGGGACGAGCGGAGGCAGACTACCCGCGTAATCGTAGTGGGGGGGCAGCGGATCATACGGCATGTGATCGATGCCTTTCTCGCCGGGCGCGGCGTGGACGTGGGCAGGCCCCTTGCCACCGAAGAAGAACTTGCCCAACTGCTCCAGAACGATTTTGACAGTTGCGACGTGATCGTACTGATTCTTTCGGGGGCTGCGCCGTTCGGGATGTTCGGGCGAATTCACAATATCCTGGCCCGGACCGGTCGGGTCCTGCCATTGGTCGTGCTGAGCGAACAGGCCAACCGGGGGCAAGTGCATACCGCCCTGCGAATGGGCGCCAAGGCATTTGTCAACCTCGATGCGGACCCGGACGAACTCATCCGGGCGATCAAGATGGCCTCGATCAACAGGGCGTACCTGGCCCCGGATGCAGCCGAACTGCTCGTCAACGATGTTTCGACAGCCATTGATGGGGGACACGGTTCGCACCTTCCGAAATCCGAACTGAGCAGAAGGGAAATCGAAGTGGTCCAACTGCTCTGCGAGGGCCTCAGCAGCAAGCAAATCGCCAGGCAACTGCACATCAGCCCCAAGACCGTCGAGAACCACCGCTACAACACGTACCGAAAATGCGAAGTGGACTCAATCGCCGCCCTCATGCGATATGCAATTCAACACGGTCTGATCTCGATCTGACGAAGAACCGCCGCCCCGCTCTCATCCGATCGTGAACGATCTGCATCGGGATTCCCAATGATCAATTTCCGGGAACGCCTGCGCTCTCTATCCGGATCAGGGCGTGAGATGAGGGTTCTATCGTCGGAATAATCAGAAAATCCAGTTTTTTCTTCCTGGGGTCAATAATCGATGGAACACATTATTAAAGCACATGTTATATGGTTGGAGGCTGGCTGGGAGCATCCCAAAGAGTATGTTATAGTTCCCTGCCTCCGAGTAGGGTAAAATACCTATGTGCGTCTCTGATCTCTTGCTGGAATTACAATTGTCCGATGGAATTGTCAAGCGAAGGATACGATATCTTGCAGTCAGGTGAATCATGTATAACCATATCTGGCGTCTATGATAAAAACCGTGGAGGATTCCCATGCGGACAGGGGCGGGACCCGCACACGGTGAATCAATTCCGGTCGCACCACACCTAGCATTTTGGGGAATAGTCCCGAATGGTTTTTTCTACGGGCCATGTCGAGAATGGTAATGCAAGGATGCAATTCTCAATTTAGAGCAGCAGCAGCTCGCGGCTGGGCGGTGGAACAGGCAAAGCGGACAGCAGATCAACAGGCAATCTTCTCTCTTGGAGAAAAAGGAGACTGAAGATGGTGGCACTTGAGTCAAGAGAAGCGGTAGTGGCGGCTGGGGAGTGGGCGAGGAAGTCTCTGGCGATGGCAAACCGGATTGCCTTACGCCTCCACAGGTCGTACGGGTGGGTGGGCATGGACGATCTTGGTAGCTACGCGTATTTAGGGTTGGTGAAAGCCGCAAGAATCTACGAGGCCGGCAGGGGCGTTCCGTTTGAGGTGTTTGCATTTCGCAAAGCGATGTATCTGGCGATCGATGAGATGCGAAAAGACGGTGTGCTCAAGCGCCGCCGGACTGCTCCCGGTCCGTCGGTGGGCGTGCTGCCCCCGGACATACCGGACCCCTCCGGTCCGAAAGCCCTGGCGAGCCTTGAACGGCGGGATATATGCACGACGCTCCTGGGCAAACTTCGCCGGAAGGATCGGCAGTTACTGCTGATGTACTATGCGGATCAAATGACTTTCAAACAGATTGCCGAAGTATTCGATATCAGCGAATCGGCGGTTTGTCTTCGACACAAGGCGCTGATCGAGCGGCTGCGAATGCTGTCGCGGATGGCGTCTATCACATGATCGCTCAGTGAGGAGTTTCAAAGATGCCTGCTGCGTTCAAGACATTACGGGATCGGCGGATCCTGATCGTCGACGATTCGGTCCAGATCACTTCGCTTCTGAAGGAGATATTCACCGAGTGCGGGGCGACGGTCGTGACCGCAAATTCCGGACGCGGGGCCTTGGGCAAGCTGCAATCGGAGGAGTTTGATCTGGTGATTCTCGACCTGGTTATGCCTGTCCCGAATGGATTTGATGTTCTGGGATTCATGCGTCAGACCATGCCGGAAATGCTCGAACGGACGATCCTCCTGACCGGAGACCGATATCATCAGCATCTGCTTCATGATATCGACGAGACGGAAGTTCGTGTCGTCTTCAAACCGTTCAATCTCCGGTTGTTGCGTTCCGCGGCGTGCATGTTAATCAAGCGCGCCCGGTCGCTTGGAGCAGCATAGCACGGGGCAGCCGGATGTTCGTGGATATCAACTCTCAGCCGCTATAGCCTGGGCGCAGGCGACGGTATTCTTCAGCAGCATGACGACCGTCAGCGGTCCGACGCCGCCGGGGACCGGGGTGATCGCCGAGGCACGTTCCCTGGCGCCTTCGAAATCGACGTCGCCTACGGTTTGTATGGCTGTCTTGCCCTTGTCGTTCTTCAGGGGCTGCCCGTCTTCGTCGACGCCCTTGGGTATGCGGTTAATGGCTACGTCGATTACGATCGCGCCTTCCTTGACCATATCGGCGGAAATCAGCGGGCTGAGGTCCGGGACGACGAGCTCCTCTCCGCTGGATTTGGCGCGGGCCTGGGCGCCCCGCCATTTGGCCTGGGATACGCCCGCGGCCACGAACAATACGTCCGCACGCCGCGTGTGGAACGCCAGGTCGCGCGTGGCGATGTGGCAGACGGTTACCGTGGGGCTCTCGTTGAGGCTCTGCAAAAGCAGCATCGCAATGGGCTTGCCGACGATCTCCGAGTGCCCGACGATGACCACTTCCTTGCCCGCCAGATCGGGGCATGTAAGCTTGAGCAGTTCGACGGCCGCCACCGCCGTACACGGGGCGCATATCCCGCCGCCGTAGAACAGGTGCCCCATATTCGTGGTGCCCATGCCTTCGACGTCCTTGCCCGGTGCAATGGCGATCTGGATCGAGCGGGCGTCGAGCTGAGGGGGAAGGGGCATCTGGAGAATCACGCCGCTGACGCCCGGATCGTTGTTCAGAGCGTCAATTTCCGCAAGGAGCTGATCTTGCGTGATGTCGTCGCTCAGGTTGCGGAGGTCATAGTCGATCCCGACCGATTCACACTGCTTGGCCTGCATGTTCGTGTAGACTTTGCTGGCTGGATTCTCGCCGACCTGAACCGCCGCCAGTCGCGGCGTCTTGCCCGCCGCGGTCAGTGCTGCCGCGTCCTGGGCGACTTGTTCTTTGAGTTGGGCGGCAACTGCTTCACCGTCGATAATTGTGGCGGTCATTTGATTACTCCTGTTGGTTGGGGGCGTCGAGCAGTCTGGCGATGATGTCATCGTTGGCTTGATTCTGCTCGTCCCGATGTGATGCTAATTGTAATGCCCATTTCCCGGCAATTCGATAGAAATCGCGCAAATTGCTGTCGCATCGGGCCAGGGCGTCGAGATGGCGGCGAATAGTCTGGGCGTCTCCGCGGGCGATCGGGCCTGTAAGAGCGGCGGGGGGACCGAGTTTCGTGACGTTTTCCAGCGTCGCGGCGACCAGTGGACTCAACGCATCCCAGGCTGTCACGCGGTCGATACCCGCGGTGCCGCACAGTGTCAGCGCCGCATCCATTAACGCGATAAAGTAGTTGGACGCCATACATGCCGCGGCGTGATAGAGCACTTTGGCGTCTGTGCTTATGAGCATGGGCTTTCCGCCGATGCCGGTCGCGAGGCCCATCAGGGCGTCGGTGGCCGCCAGGTCGCCTTCGCAGAAGCAGTACGTGCCCGTGAATTTCTCAACCGCGGCGTCCGCCGTCGGAAACGTAGCCAGCGGGTGCATCGACGCGATCAGGCAGGCGCAGGAATCCCTCGCCGCGGTGAGAATATCGCTGCCCAGGGCGCCGGAGCAGTGGGCGACTATGCTCCCGGCGGCGAAGGCGCCATCGCGGGCCAACTGGGCGCATAACGGTTCGATCGCATCGTCGGTTACGGTCAGCAGGACCAGAGGCGCCGCACCTGCCGCCCGGTCGATCTCGCAGGCGGCGCCCGGGTTTCCGATCTTCGATGCCAGTTCCGCGGCTCGCTCGGGGCTCCGGTTGGCAAGGGCCGATACGGTCCGCCCGGCGTCGGTGGCGAGTTGTGCTATCGCCGCTCCCACCTTACCGCAGCCGATAATCGAAATGTCCGAGGAGCCTGTCATGTGGGGGGTTACGTAAGTGGGAATTTGTCTCCGGGGACCGGTATGTGGACCTCGGAGCATCCGGCGTCATGGAGGATCTGCTTCATCGCCTCGGGCTGGGGACCTTCTCCATGCACGCAGAAAGCCGCCTTCAGCTTCGGCGCCAGAGGCCCCAACGCGCGGGTCAACTCGTCGCGATCGGCGTGTGCGGAGAAACCGTTGAGTATCTCCACGCGGCAGAGCAGTGGGTACAGGCGCCCGTAAATCTTCAGCTCTTCACGCCGCTCGACGATCCGCCGCCCCAGCGTGTTCTGGGCCATGAACCCGACGATAACGACCGTGTTGGCCTCGTCTTCGACGTTGTTCTTGAGGTGATGCTTGATCCGACCGGCCTCGCACATGCCCGACGATGCGATGATCACGCACGGTTCGTCGCGGGCGTTGAGGGCCTTCGAGTCGTTCACGTCGGTTATGTACGTTATCATCGGTTTACCGAAGATGTCGCCCCGCGCCTGCCAGAAGTCCGAAGCCGCCTCATCGTAGCATTCCGGATGCTTCTTGAAGACTTCGGTGGCGTTAACTGACAGAGGTGAATCGACGTATATCGGAAGCGGGTCGAGCAGTCCCTCGTGCAGCGCCCGGGTCAGATAGTACGCCACCGTCTGCGTCCGACCGACGCTGAACGACGGTATGATCACCTTTCCGCCAGCCGCACGCGTCTGCTTTATGATCCGGACCAATTGTTCCTTCATGTGCGTCGGATTGTGATGGCGGCGGTTGGCGTACGTGGTTTCGGTGATCAGATAGTCTACTTCCGGAAGCGGGCTCGCCGGGTCCTTGAGGATCGGAATATTGAACCGGCCGAGGTCGCCGGTGTACAGCAACCGAACCGGACGCGGCCCCTCGATTTCCACGAATATGCACGCCGAACCGAGAATGTGACCGGCCTCGAGGAATGTCGCATAAGAGTCCCGGGCGAACTGGAACCGCTGGTTGTAGGCAATAGGTTCAAACTGGCTGCATGCCTGTTTGGCGTCATCGGCTCCGTAGAGCGGTTGGATATGCTCCTTGGGGTTGCGGGCGCGGCGCTCGTTCCAGAACCGCGCGTCTTCCTGCTGAATGTGTGCCGAATCCGCCAGCATGATCTCGCACAGGTCCATGGTGGCCGGTGTGGCGTAGATCGGTCCGGTAAATCCGTGCTTGACCAGCGCGGGGATCTTACCGCTGTGGTCGATGTGGGCGTGACTTAGCAGCACCGCGCCGATCCTGGACGAGCGTATCGGGAACTTCCTGTTCTTCTCAGCCGCATCGTTCCGCCGGCCTTGAAAGAGCCCGCAGTCCATCGACACCGTCTGGTCGTCGAGATGCAGCAGATGCATCGATCCTGTGACAGTCCTTGCCGCTCCGAAAAATTCCAGGTCAACTTCAGGCATCGTGTTAATCTCCAGCGGGTAATATAGCGTCTAATGCCCGCCAATGCGCCTGTTGTTCCACGAATGACGAGTTTAATCCAGTGTCACAATCGGTTCACAAGCAAATCGACGACCGCGACGACCGCGAAACCGCCCTTCGACTGCGCTCAGGACAAGCAAGCGGTTCCGTGTTATCCCGCCTTGACACATCCCCCGCGTTCGTGGTACGCGCAAAGATTTTCAAAAATTTTGTTGGTCGAAACGGAAAATTTTTTCGCCTCGCCGAAATCTCGTAACGCACCTCCGCGGCACGCTTTACGCGATTGACATTTCCGTTTGACAAAAAATCTTTTTGGGGGGATGCAACAAATCGCGCCTCTTTCGCCAGAATATATATATACAGAAGAAAGGCAGGTGCTAGGTTCTAGGTGCTAGGTTCTAGGGAACGACCTAC
>JADHXQ010000171.1 GCA_016782885.1 Phycisphaerae bacterium
GGTCTCCTGCTCTCCTGCTCTCCTGTTCAAGACAAACGCGTTTCTCGCGGGATCCTATTTGAGACTTTCCAATTCCTAAAAAACGCCCATAGGCTTCTCCGAAAACAAGTTATCGACGCCAGAATAAAAATTCACACCCTGCGCCCGGCGTTCGAACTCATCTTGTTTTTATCTTGCAATTGCGCATTTTCCTGTTATGATGCTGATTCGTCGCGGCAGCCGGATCCTGACTCCCATCCCGGGAGATTGGTCCGCGGCAAATAAATCCCACTGGCTTCCCGCGGGATCGGGCCCCAGTCAACGCGTTGGTGCTTGTGATGCACCGCCGGTTGAACGAGCCTGTACTCTTTAGCAGCGTCTCCCACTCACCGATCGCTTAACGCCGCCTCTTTTACAGGTGGCAGGACTTTAGTTGTAAGGAAATGTTGTATGTCTGATTCGAAGAAATTTACTGATCTCGACCTGATTAAGCCCATCGCCCGTGCGGTGGCGCAAAAAGGTTACAAAACCCCAACGCCCATCCAGGCGCGCTGTATCCCCGAGTTGCTCAAAGGGCGCGACCTGCTCGGATGCGCCCAGACCGGGACGGGCAAGACCGCCGCGTTCGCCCTGCCCGTCCTGCAGAATATGCAGAAATCCGGCGCCCGGAAACACCGCATCCGCACGCTGGTTATGACGCCCACACGCGAACTGGCGGCACAGATTCACGAGAGTTTTCAAACTTACGGCAGGGGACTGTCGCTCAGGAGTACCGTCATATTCGGCGGTGTACCCCAGAAAGCCCAGGAGAAAGCACTCAGGCACGGGCCCGATATCCTGGTAGCCACCCCCGGGCGCCTGCTCGACCTGATGGGCCAGAAGTTCATCAACCTCAAGCACGTGGAATATTTCATCCTCGACGAGGCCGACCGCATGCTCGACATGGGCTTTATCCACGATGTACGCCGTGTTATCGACGTGCTGCCCGCCAGGCGCCAGAGCCTGTTCTTCTCGGCGACCATGCCCCCGGCAGTGACTGCGCTGGCCGATCGCATGCTTACCGATCCGGTGCGGGTGGACGTGGCGCCGAAGACCATGACCGCCGACCGTATCGACCAGACGCTCATGTTCGTCGACAAGGGCGACAAGCGTAAACTTCTCGAAATGCTCCTTATGGATACGGCGATCCATCGCGCGTTGGTCTTCTCTCGCACCAAGCATGGCGCCGACAGGATTTGTCGCGATCTGGTGCGTGCGGATGTCGCCGCCGGAGCCATCCACGGTAACAAAAGCCAGAACGCCCGCACCCGGGCGCTGGCGGCGTTCAAGAGCGGTAAGTACCGCGTACTGGTGGCCACCGATATCGCCGCGCGGGGCATCGACGTTGACGGTGTGAGCCACGTGATCAACTTCGACCTGCCCAATGAATCGGAGAGCTACGTTCACCGTATCGGGCGAACCGCCCGTGCGGGCAAGGCGGGCAAGGCGATCTCGTTCTGCGCCGGTGACGAAATGGGATACCTGCGCGAGATACAGAAGCTCATCAAGCGGCAGATTCCGATGGACCGCGATCACTCGTTTCACTCCGAAGAGGCCTCCCGCGGTATGGAGAACGGCGTCCCTGCACTGAGCCCGGGTCAGAAGAAGGCGCGCCAGCAGGCCGGACAGGCTCGCCGGCGCAAGGAGTTGAAGGCAGGCACGGCCCGCCCGGCCCGCGGCAGCCGACAAGGGCAAGGCGGCGGTCCCCGCCGATATAAGGGCGGGTCCGGTAACGCAAAGGCGTCAGCGCCAAGCAAGAACCGCCGCCGCCGCCCTCGCCGCTCTGCGGGAAAATAAAGATATCTATTTAACTTGACGCGGATTATTTCATCGCACGAAAAAAACCCTTGGAGACAAGGGTTTTTTTCTACGGATACCTGACGAGACACCAGTTGGATATTCAGCTTCTCGTTTTTACAAAAGGAACTCACGCTTTCTTTGGTTTTATGAACATCATCTCGGCGGGCGTAACCCAGTTTGATCTCAGGTCCACCCTGAACCATCCTTCAGCGTTCTTCCTGTGGAAGCGGCAGGGCGATCGCTTGCCGAACTTCTTGAGATCGTATTGCGACCAGGTCTTGCCCAGGTCCGGGGAAACGATGATTCCCGTATTCATCGGCGACGCTGGCGCGCAATGCGACGCCAGGATCACGCCGTCCTGGATGATCATGGCGCCGGATTCGACCCCCGGATTGAACAACCGCGTGTGCCTGGCCCGATTCGCAATGTTGCCCGGGGCGCACCGAAAAACTCCGCGGTCGTACGGTTTGGGACCGTTCGAGTCGCTGATCCAGTAGAGCTGACCGTCGACGAAGTTGATTCCCCCTGACTTGTACCGCGAGTTCATCTTGTCCGAGACGATAACCTTCCAGCGCCACGCGTCCTTTTTCGCATCGTAAACGCCTCTGAGCCAGTGGCACTCGTGGCCCTGGGCTCTATCGAAGTCGCCCGTGCAGGCGTAGAACGCATCTTCGGTCGGGTTATACGCTACGCAGTGAACGTGGCGGCAGATAACCGGGTTGTCGGCGGCGCCAAGCGGTTTGCCCGTTTTGCCTCCACCGGCGGAACCATTATCCCGATTGCCGGGATTCTGTCCGAAGGAATACGCGATCTTCACGGTCCGCCCGCTGTCGGTCGAGTAGTAGATATTGACCGGCGAGGCGCCGCCAATTACGTTGCAGTAATTCCCCCACACGAGCATCTCGGTTCCCTTGACATTCCACGTGTCAACGCCCGTGAGGTTGTGGAAGTACCAGCCCGGGCGGGCGGCGTTCTTCGGTTTATGCGGGATGTAAGCCGCCCCGTCGATATCCCTGACCGTGACTTGCTTGTACGTTTTCAGATTGTCCGTGCTGAGATACAGTTTCGCCAGGGCGCTGAAAAGAATGTTCCCGCTGCCCAGAATGCAACTGAACACGATGTGGTGCGCGTCGGGAAACGCGATGCTGTGCGGCCAGGTGTGGGCGTTGTCTTCGGACAGGAACACTTTCCCATCCGAAAAACCGAACGCCTTATTGTCGCGCTGCGAGTGGACAAACGGTCCGGCCGGCTGCGGACGGTACCAGAAGTGATCCGTTGAAGGGCACTCGGGCGGGGCGGGCATCGGCTTGGCGCCCCACCCACGCGCGCCGGGTATCAAAACGCCACCGGCGGTTGTCGCTGTTGCGCTCAGGAACCGGCGGCGAGTTAGTTGGTGTCGTCGTCTCATCATACCAGGTCTCTCAGCTATCAGGTAACGGTCAAGCGTCTACGGTTTGGGCTTGTCGGGAGTTGTCCGTTTGAGTCGCTGTTCTACGGCGTGCCGCACCCAGCAGGTTCCGCAGACGCATTTGTCCTGTCCGCAGGTGCCGGCGATGTCGTGGAATTTGAGCGGTGCGATCGCGCCCTCGACCAGTTGACGCATCTCGCGGTAGCCCGGCTCGCTTGTGTCGCGCCATCCGCCCTTTTGGGTGGTTATTTGTCCCCACCCGCCTCCGCTCGTCGCCAGGGGGGCTTTGAGGATGCGGCTTTCCGACGGCTGGGCCACGTTGACCAGGGCATCGAACGGTTGGGCGGCCAGCTTCGCTCCGAAGGTCTTGGCGATATGCTGCCGCAGCGCTGCTTCGCCGGGCGGTGAGGCTTTGCGCCATTCGACCTTGTTCCACGAGTAGTCGCCGTAGCAAATGGCGTTCATGTCGAGCCAGTCAACGATACGCTGGAAGCTCTCGCGATCGAGCTTTACCCGGGCCTTGCCTTTCTTGTCGGCGTGTCCGGAAAGCAGCATCCCCGCCAGCTTGCCGGCATGGGCGAAGTAGTCCTTGGGCGTGCTGAAATCGGTCTCGAAGTTGCACTGGGCGATACTCACCATCCCCTTGCGGTTCACCAGCGACTCGTAGGCGTCGCTGACGACCATTCTGTTGGGACCGGGCCAGGCCGGATACGGGAAGACGACCTTCTTGATCCTGCCGGTCAGATTGATCTTGCCTTCGGTCTTGTCGAGTCCGTGGCAGTCGATGCAGTACCGATCCAGCACGGGTTGAACGGTCCGTGCGAAGCTCAATCCACCGGCGTATCGCGGACCGGCCGGCGGGGTGAGGTCGTGGACTTTGACGTTTTTGGACGGGATTACGCGGCGCGTGGTGTTGTCGCGCGGTTCATGGCATCCGACGCAACCGCTGACCTCGCCCGGTTGGAGGTAGACTGCCGACCGCATGCTCATCACACTCATGCCGTTTTCGTCGAGCAGTTGAAAGAGCAGCGGCTGACCGGCCGGAGCACGGAACGCCACCCTGCCGTCCTTGTCGACCGGCGCGGTGCCCAGGAGGCGTTTGGGCATGTCAATGATCGCCTTTCCGCGGCTTGGCGGCGTCTCGATCGGCTGGGCGTACATCCGCACGACGCGCAGGGCCCTGACGCTGCCCTTGGGAATTTTCTGCGTCGACTGGTAAACGTCGCCGACGTAGAAAGTGCCCGACTTCCGATCGAGTTTTGACTCCACCAGCGACGGCAGGGCGGGGGGCATGGTTCGCGGTTTCAGCGGGATTGGCGCGAAGCTGGACATGTTCGCGTCGCGGTAGATCAGTTCCCGCCCGCCGAGCGAGTCCAGCAGGTAGATACCGTAAGCGGCCGTCCGCTGAACCCTTCCCTCGCCGGCGAGCCTGTCTGAGGTATACGCAACCAGGAACAGGTCCTCGCTCAGCGGATAGGGATTGCAGTACGCCCCGCCCGTCGGCCAGCGCTCGGTCTCCGGAAACGATATCTCCGGCGTCAGGCGCGTGATGGGCCCCTGTCCTTCCTGCCCCTTCTCGGGGTCGATAATGATGATCGAACCGGCCGTATAACCGTGATGCGCCATCGCCGTCGAGACGATCTTGTGCGATCCGGGAATGAGCCTCGGCTCGCCGGTCATGCACGGGTTCCTGGACGACATTTTGTAGACCAGCGCCGTAGCCGCCCCATCCGGGCGGGTTACCCACATGCCCTGGAAATACGAGAAATGCCGGTTGACATAATCCCAGCGGGTATACAGGAGTCGCCCATCGTCGAGGAGGCTGGGTTCCCAGTCGCAGGCCTCGTTGAAGGAAATCCGCCGAATGTTTCCGCCGTCGCCGTCGGCCCGATAGAGTACGAAGTTGGCGAAGTAACGCCCGCCGTACTGGCAGCGGATGTGTGCTTGATGCCGCGTGCTGACAAACGCGATCCCGCCGTCGGGCAGATAACACGGATCCCAGTCTTCGATCAGCGTAGTCCGCCGGCCTTCAGCGCGAACCAGGGCATCGGCCACAGTGCCCGTGAGCTGCTTCAGGCCGCTACCATCGGTTCCGATCTCGTACAGCCAGAACGTGCGCAGATTGACGTTGCGCTCCGTGTGATCGCAAAACGAAAACAGGATCTTCTTCGCATCGTAAGACAGATCCGGATGCAGCACAGAACCGACGGGGAGCTTGCCCTCAAGTAAAAGCTTTTCCTTTGGTTCTTCCTTCCACGACTCGAGCACAGCCAGGCCGGGACCGGGGCGGCTGTAGCGGCCCAGGTACTGACGTGTCATGTGCGAGTAGCTCGTCGGCGGGCGCTTGTTGATCAGCAGTTTGTCGAACCCCAGCAGCGGATGCGAAAAGATAATCCGACGCCGAAGCGAACGAAGCTCATCATACATCGCCTCCGTCAACCGATCGGGATTGGCGAGCCCTTTTTCGATTCGCTTGCCCAGCGCCGACAACTCAGCCGCCAGCTTTGGGCGCTTGGCGCGCTTTTCAACCAGGGCAAGCGTCTTTTTCGCAAGCGCGAGCTTATCGGCGGTCCGCTTGGCGAGCGTCTTCCTGGCGAGGGCAAGCCTGCGGGCCTGGCGCTCGGCAGGGTCGATTGTCGCATCCACGACCTTCGCAACCAGCCTGCTCTTGTCCCAACCGCTCCATCTGACCGCTCGGGCGGATGCCCACGTGGAATCATCAAACCCCGCCTCTTTCCACCCTTTCGCCTCCGTCGCGGACGACTTCCACTGAGTATCGGAATGGATCCTGATCGCCTTACCGCCCGAACTGGCGCCAAGCCCCACGAACAGTGCGGCCGGATTTCCCGCCCCCGCCCGCCAGTTGACCCCCTCGACGGCCAGTACGTTCTTGCCGGCCCGCAACTGCGCCTTCATGTCGAAGGAATAGATTCTCTGCCAATCGTTGCCTGAACCGATCTTCTTACCGTTGGCAAAGAGGACGAAGGCGTTGTCGGCAGTGATCGAGCAGGCCGCCGACTTGACGGGTCCCTTGCCGGGAATGGTGAAGGACCGCCTGAAATACCACTTTCCTTCGGGGACATTCACAGATGCCCCTTCCTTCGCATGCCATATCCCGCTGGCGCCGCCGGCCGCGGTGGTCGTCAGAGCAAACACCCCGGCGATAGTCAGCAAAACAGAGTATGACTTCTTCATGTCGAGTCCTCATCTTGACTACTGCACGGTCCCGATCGTAGCAGAAGGCCTGGTAATTGGCAATTGGCAGCATGGCAATTGGCTCAACGGAAAGGATGTCGCTTCGCAACAAAGGATAAAACCCTTATGTTGGGGCTTGACAAGAACCGGCGCGATGTGTATAATGAATACACACGATGGAGGTGTATCATGAGAACGAATGTTGTAATAGATGACGAGTTGATGTCTCGGGCGCTGCGTTCCAGCGGTTGCACTACGAAGCGGTCTGCAATAGAGTCCGGATTGCGGCTGCTCGTTCAAGTCAACAGCCAGAAAAAGCTTCGCCAACTCAAGGGCAAAATCAGTTGGCAAGGCGACTTGGACGAAATGAGAAGAGATTGAAATGGTTATAGTCGACACATCAGCCTGGATTGAATACCTCAATGGAAGCCGCTGTCGGGTTGTCGCCAAAGTCGACCAATGTCTCGAGCAGGATATTGTCGCCATTGGAGACCTTATATATTGCGAAATAATGCAAGGTATTTGCTCTCGGCGCCAGCGAAGTCAGGTCTCTTTTCTTCTCCTGTCTCTGCCTCAGTTTGACATGGCCGGGTTCAGCATCGCCGAGAAGTCCGCGGCAAACTACCGGCTTCTAAGATCGAAGGGTATCACGGTTCGCAAAACCATCGATGTCCTGATCGGAACATTCTGCAGCGAGCACGGTTTTCAAATCGTACATCATGATTCGGATTTCGACTTGATGGCGAAACACATAGGCCTGGACATAATTTAGCGGCAACAATTGAATACGCCGGACAAAAATCGCCACGCAATTTTCGCCGGTGATTCAGGACGTTCGACTGTCAGAGAAAATGAGAGGCAGGCTATGGTAACTGACCATCCGTCCCGCGAAGAAGCGGTTGCGTTGCTGAGAGAATTCAATACTAATGAATCTCTGATCAACCACGCCCTGGCTGTCGAGGGTGCCATGCGATTCATGGCTCGAAAGCATAATGAGGACGAAGACAAATGGGGCGTCATCGGGCTGATTCACGATCTTGATTACGAGAAGCATCCGGATGAACACTGCACAAAGACCGGGCAGATACTGCGGCAGCGGGGATGGCCGGAGGAGTACATCCGGGCCGCGGTCTCTCACGGATGGGGCATCTGCGTGGACGTGGAACCGCTGTCGCTTCTGGAGAAAACGCTCTACGCCGTTGACGAATTGACAGGTCTGGTCACGGCATGCGTTTTGGTCCGACCGTCCGGAAGCGTTATG
>JADHXQ010000065.1 GCA_016782885.1 Phycisphaerae bacterium
CGAGAAGTACGTGCCCGAGGTTCTCGCACGGGGAATTCGCATCGACGTTGTCGGGGTCTGCATGAAGGCCGCGCACACCCTGGCGACGAAGGTCCATTCCTACCGAAGCGCCGACGATCTCGAATCCTGCAAGAAGGCGCTCGGGGAAGCGGTAGCCGAAGCCGGCAATGTGGCTGCGGATGCGGCTTCGGACGAGGCGTTCAAGGATATCGCGCCACTTCCGGGAGAGATGATTAAGGCCTTGTTGAAGGCCCTTTGCGAAAACCTCAACCACCCGATCAGTGAGAAACCGAAGAAAGCGGCGTCCGGCGGGCTGTAGTGCCCCGGGCGGGACGACATACCAAAACCGGCGGGCATCGCGCCCGCGGCGGTCCTGAAGGACATTGGCAGCGAAGCCGCGTAGAAGGGAAGTACCGGCGATGAGCACGAAGCAGGCAAAGAGATGGTTGGGCGTTGCCGTAGTGTGGATCGTAATCTTCGGCGCCTTGGCGGTCCTCGGAAGGCATTACGACGTGCTTGGGGGGAACGGACCGCCACCCCCAGGACCGGGTGGTGGTCAACCCGGAGGGAGAAGTGGAAAAGACGGCGGCGGATCCGGCGGAGCCCCCCCCGTCGTTGTGAAGAAGAAAATCTGGTTAGATGTCTCGAGGGCGACCATCCGGTTCAGCCCCGGCACGGCGAGCATGAGACCCTTCTGCGAAGCGGATATTAAGACGCTGGCGGATAAGCTTAACGCGGACCCCCAATGCCGTGTGAGGACCATCGGGCACATCAGCCCCGGGTCGAAGCCTGAGGAGGAGTTGCAACTGGCTCTCGATCAAGTAAAGGAGGTCGGGAGCCGCCTTCGGGACAAGGGCGTCAGTGATGAGCGAATCCTGACCGAAACGAGCACCAAATCCGACGAGAACGGCGCGTACGGCGTTGTGACCTGCATTGTGGAGAAGAAAAAAGAAGGGGAGTGAAGAATAGTAAACCCGGACGGCCTGTACTCTCTGCCATGGCGAGACAAGTTTGGTGGAAGGATGGGCGGGCATCCTGCCTCGGCGGGACGAACCGGATTTGAAGTGTGACGCGAAGCGTGAATTGAGATCCCCAAGAGGATCTCCTAATGGAAAGGAAGAAGAGAATGAACCACACGAGAAGACTGAAGACGATCACCGCCGTGGCAAGCGTGGCCATTGTAATCGCGTGCCTGTGCTTCCTCCCGGCCTGCAACAAGGGTAAGGAGACCCAGACCCCGGAGGGGATCCCCGTATTCTCCCTGGCGTGGAGCGAGTATCCCTCGTGGAGCGTGTTCGGCGTGGCGCACGAGATTGGGATCATCAACGGCAAGGAAGGCGAGATGGGGCCCATCGAGAAGAAATGGGGCGTCGACATCGCGCTGAAGGAGGCGACGTACGACGCGTGCATTGTGATGTACGCCGCCGCCCAGTGTGATGCCGCCTGCCTGACCAACATGGACGTGCTAAACCCCAGCCTCCGCCGCCGGTCGGTGGCGATTCTGCCCACCTCCACCAGCTTCGGCGCCGACGCACTCATCGTGGACAAGAACAAGATCAAGGAAATCAAGCAACTCCGCGGCAAGAACGTCTATGGACTCCAGAAGACCGTCTCGGAATACTGCTTCGCCCGCAATCTGGAGCTCCGCGGGGAAAAGGAAGCCGACCATAAGTTCACCAACATGGACCCCGGCGCCGCCGCCCTGGCGTTTCAGCAGAAAAAGACCGGCTATGAGGCCATCGTCGTCTGGAACCCCTTTGTCCTTGAGACCCTGAACAAGCGCACGGACGGGATGATCCTGGAGGACGAGAACGGTAAACCGTTCGACTCGACCATGATCCCGGGGGAGATTGTCGACATGGTCCAGATAGCGCAGACGTCGCTGGACAAGCCCGGCGGGAAGGCCTTCGCCTGCGCGATCATAGATACGTTCTACACCGTCTGCCGGCAGATCGATGATCCCAAGACCCACGACGCCACCCTGATCGCCCTGGGCGAGAAATTCTCCAATCTCGATCTCAAATCCATGGAAACCGTGGTAAAGCAGACACTGTTCTACTCAACCCCGGAGGCCGGTATCAAACTGCTGACCGGCGACGAGTGGGCAACGCCCCACGCCGGCACCAAGATCACCGGCGAGTCCTTCAAGAAGATCATGGTGCGGGTGCTGGCGTTCTGCGAAAGCCATGAGATCGTCCCGAAGGCCCCAACCATCGGCTACGGCGACAAGAAGGACGCCCCCGACGTCCTCTGGCGCGTGGACCCGAGTTACGTCCGGGCGTACCAGGCCGGGCCCCAGAAGTAACCCAAAGGTGTTCGAGGCACGGTAAGGTTTTGTAATGAAGGGACAGACATGATCCGGCGACCCATCAGGATGCGGCAGAAGGTATTGCTCGGCGTGCTCGCGATGCTGGCGATCGTGGGTTGCTATGCCGTGATGTCGTACCGCCAACACCAGGCGAACCCCCTCGACACGACCATGCCTAACTGGAGCCAGTTGACAGAGGGCGTCAGTAAGGTGGTCGAAGTCAACCAGCGCTCCGGTGAACGCCGGATCGTGGAGGACCTGAGCGCCACGGCCACGCGCCTGTTTATGGGACTGGGCATCGGCACGCTCGCGGCCGTCATCGTCGGGCTGCTCATGGGCTGCTCCAAGAGGTTCGAGGCGTTCTTCTTGCCGATCCTGGCGATCGTGGCCAAGATGGCCCCAACGGCGATGCTGGCCGTTTTCTTCGTTATGGTTGGGACTGGCCGCGAAATGTACATTACCATGATCGTCTGGGGAATCGTCCCAACCATGGGACAGAGCATCTACCTTGCCGCACGCGACGTGTCCGACAATTACCTCTTCAAAGCCTACACCCTGGGGGCATCCAACGCGGAGGTGATCTGGAACGTGGTTGTCCCGATGATCCTGCCCAACATGTTGGACGCCCTGCGTCTGGCGATCGGTCCGACCGTCGTCTATCTCATTGCCGCCGAGATGGTTGTCAGCGACGTGGGCTTTGGCTACACGATCCGCCTGCAGGCTCGGCTTGTGAACATGAACATCGTGTATCCGTACATCGTCCTGCTGGCTACGTTCGGGTTTACAATGGACTACGGGCTCAGACTCCTCCAGCGCAAGGCCTGTCCCTGGTACGCCAGGGAAGATACAACAGGATAACCGCCATGCTCGAAGAACGTGACATAACGGACAAGAACAGACAACGCCTCCACGTGGGGTGGAAGGTGCTGCTCGGAGCATCTGCTGTGGCGGTGCGGATCCTCCAGCGGACGCCCTGTTCCTCGAACGTGTCGGAGAAACGAACATGACCCTGATGTCCGACGATCACATTGTCCTTGAATGCCGGGGGGTGTCCCACTCGTTCGGGGACAATAAGATCCTCTACGACATCAATCTCAGGATTATTCGGGGCGAGATTGTCGCTTTGGTCGGTCAGACCGGATCCGGCAAGTCCACGCTTCTCAGGGCCATCCTGGGCACACACCCCCCGCGGGAAGGACAGATTATCGTAACCCGCGCGGGCGAAAGCACCGGTCGGGTGGTGACAAGCCCCGGACGCGACTGCGGTATTGTGTATCAGCACTACACGCTGTTTCCCTTCCTGACCGCGCAGGAAAACGTGATGATGGGACTCATGTTCGACCAGACAAGCATCCCGTCGCGCCTGTTCCGGCACCGGCGGTGGCGCAAGATGCGCAAGAAGCACATGGAGGAATCACAGGCCCTGCTGGAGAAACTCCACCTTGGCCACGCCATGCACCTGTACCCGCACGAGATGTCGGGCGGTATGCGTCAGCGTACGGCGGTCGCTCAGGCCCTGATCATGAAGCCGGAAATCCTGCTCCTGGACGAGCCCTTCGGCGCCTTGGACGAGGCAACACGTGAGGAACTCCAGTTGGTGCTGCTGGAACTTTACGTCGAGAACTGCCAGGCCAAGGAGAACGGCGAACCGGCCCCGTACACGATCCTGATTGTTACTCACGAGTTGAACGAGGCTATCTACGTTGGCGATCGGGTCATTGGTCTTTCTCAGTATTGGGATTGGCACCGGA
Organism: Phycisphaerae bacterium; assembly: GCA_016782885.1. Taxonomy (GTDB): domain Bacteria; phylum Planctomycetota; class Phycisphaerae; order SM23-33; family SM23-33; genus BS750m-G57. The sequence goes on from JADHXQ010000065.1 coordinate 4,060, forward strand.
CATTCGAGAAATGCCCGGGCGCCACTGTTGTCTACGACCAGTTGGCCCCGGTGAACCTGCCTGACGAGGAGAAGAACTTCGAGATGTTTGCCAAGCAGCGCGACGAGATTCGGACAGCGGCGTTCGATCCAACCGTCCTGCAAGAGCGAGAGGCGTTTCTCAAGTTCTGGGACCGCGTGGAGGCGGGAAGCGGCGTCGGCATTCTGAAGGATGTCTGGCGGTGTGAAGACGAACAGTGCCTTCTGTACCCGATCTGCTCCCTGGTTCGCGACATCAGGCAAGTCGAGAAGTCCAAGGTTGCCAGCGGCGATCCTGATACTCTTCAAGCGAAACTTGCGCTCATGTTCTCCGAAAAGTGCGAGTTGTTCGACCTCGCCATCACGCCGTTGTGGGAAGATCCTGCCGAGGTGGAACGTATCAGGCAGATAGCCGAAAAGGATTGTTTTTGGTATCCCGCCAGAAGAATACTGTCTTATCTGGACAAGAAAGCGCCGAATGTACGCGAGGAACTGGCCAAGTTGCTCTCGCCGATTAGAGACATCGTCGAACAGGACGCCAATGCCCGGCAGACTCCGAAAAGCTAGGGTATCGTCTCAACTACTGCCACCGTTGACCATGCCTCGCCGAGTCACATCGCATCACGGCTGCCTGGGCGTGGACCGTTCTCTGGCCTGAGCCCTCCTGTATCTTCGCCATCGCTCGGCCAGTCCCCTGATCTCTCGGGTCAGTTTCGGCAGCCATCGCCCGCGGAACAGGTACGCCAAGGCCGCGGCGGCGCCGAAAAGAGGAGCTGAGTGTGCGGCCGGCGCTTCCGGGGACATCAAAATGTACAGTTGCATGGCGAGGAAGATCCAAACGGCGTACTTTACCTTCATGCGAACGACGAACCAGAAGTAAATCTGGTGGTCCGGGTAGTAGAACAGCAGGCCCATGAAGAGGCCCGAGGTCACACCCGAACAGCCCATGATGGTGGTGCCGCGGCCCCAGTCCAGCAGGAGCGGCCCCAACGTCGAGCAGGCAGTCGAAAGCAGCAACAGGACAATGTAGCGCTTTCGACCAAGAGACCGCTCGATAAGTGGACCAATGACCCAGAGGGCAAGCATGTTGAAAAGGAGATGGGCGATACCCGCATGCACCAGCGGCGCCGTCAGGAATTGATGCAGCCGGCCGTAATGAAAGATGCCCTTGTACGACAAGCCCAACAGGATACACGAAGAATCCCGGTTGGCGATGCCAAACAGGTCAAGCAGCCACAGAAACAGGAAGAACCCCAGGAATACGTAAATCATCCGCAGCGACAAGCTGCCGCGCGACTGATCCCAGAAGTGCCGCATTGTGGCGTTGAAACCGGCTTGGGGGCGGGCGTCCGGGGGCTCTATCATCTCGGGCATGGCGTATGTCTCCTGAGACGGCCGGGCTTACGAGGCTGGTTCGGGTTGAGGCGTTCTTTCTCGACAATCGCATTGACCGGCGCGCCGGGGTCGCGGGACTTTCCAGTGATTCTATCTTGTCGCCAGGCTCTGACAAAGCCATTTTCGGCCCTGAGACCCTCAATCCGCCTGTCAGTGAACCTGGATGCCGCCATTCCGCCCCCCTGACTCCGAAACCGACACGGTTGGAATACCAACCCAGACGTCGTATGACTCCGTCTTTGTATTCAGGTGTCGGATTCCTATGTAAAGGCGCAGGAGTTTCGGGTGGTCTCGCTCCAAATTGAAGTCAACGACTTCTACCCCGACATCCTGCAGGATCTCCCGAAACCGGGTGTCCACGAACTCGTCCACCTCTGGATGGAACGCCTTTTTGTCTCGCCAATCAATCCGCTTTACGATCGCCTTCGCAAACTTTTGAGACTCTTGATCGTACTCGATGTGGCTCAGCACGTTGAAGATCTGCGCGAGAAAGATTTTCCTCTGCTTATGCTCTACCGATTCCTCCTGCTTCTTGATCTCATCCGCCAAGGCGCTGCTGCATCTCTCTATCGCGGTCTCCTCCAGGCCCAGTGCCGCCCGCCACCTCTCGAAACCGCGTTGCTTCATGGCGTCGGCCACATCCGCCAGCACATATGTCAGCGATTGGTGCTCGTTGTACCACTGAATCGCCTCGTACAGTACGAAATCATATTTATTGAACAATCCGTTCGGATCATATACGGCAGGGATCTTCTCGATTACGTCCATATCTTCACGAGCGCCAACTCGGACCTCCCCGGCAAAACCTGCCTCGTACAACCGCGCAATTATCTCAATCACTGTCCAGTATGATAGCATGGTGTACCTTCGCCTGTTATCACCATTCTGCCCAAAATAGAGCGTCTCCAGCATCGTGCCCCGAGCTACGGCAGCCGGTTCGAGCTTGGGTATAAGCTGAATTCCTTTGCGATCCGCAAGTTCCGCAAGATATCCAACCGTGTTCATGATGTCCTCGATGGCTTCCCTTTCAGTGAGGAACGGCGGCTTCACGATCATGTAAACTACCCCGCGAACACGTTCGCCGAATGCTGCCAGTGAGGAAACCGCCGCCTCGAAATCCTTCTTCGCGAAACCCTTATTCAAGCAAGCTGATCTTATGAACTCGTCGGCGGATTCCAGGCCCATGCCGATCTCCAAGGTGACCCCGGCCGGCAGCTCTTTCAGCAGATCCCGGATACTGTCTGCAGTTACATACTCAGGACGGCTTTCTATGAGAATCCTCCTGATGTACTTCAGCGTTGCGAGCTTGCGGAAAAGGTGCAAACGGAACTCAGGCGGGCATTCCTCCGGATTGAGAAAAGAGCCGTCGCTGAGGAATTCGACGACGTCGAATTCCACATTCTTCGCAAGGGCGCTACTCATGGCCTTCTCGAACTGGCGTTCAAGCTCATCCAGGGATGGTTCGATCCCCGGCACTACAGATGCGCAGTAGCCACAGCAGTAGCAGCCAATTGAGAAGGGGTTATCCTGCCAATATTTACACCCGATGTTCCTGAAACCGACGACGAAACGGTATCCCGTGTCAGAACATGTCGTGCTGATGGAAGACCACGCGCACTCCTCCATGAGGCCTGACCGTGATTGCCGAAGCAGCTTGGCATTGGTCTTATGCACTCCATCCAATAACTTTTGCCGAACTTGCACGAAGTATGGGAACGCTGCCTTGAGTTCGGAGATGATGGCGGCCTTGCGGTCCTGGCTCAGGAAAGACGGGAGGACAGCGTACTGTGACAATGTCGCTTCGTGAGATGCCCAATCTGGTTCAGGAATCGGCGGCGGTTTTGAAGACATACATGCACTCCACTTCTGGTTCCAGTCCAATAAAGTTGGCCCGAATGGTTAAACAATAGTGTATATCGCGTGTCTTATCGTGCATTAAGTTATTTTACCACAAATTCTTGGGAACGAAAGGAACAACACGATGCCCGCGCTGAGTATATCATATTACTTCCCGTTTGCCGGTATCAAAACTGTCATCCAAACCATGCATCCCCAAGCACGTTCAGCTCTGATCCAAATGTGGCTGGACCTGTGATGTCGCCCGGTCTGACACTACTCGGGCAAGCTGAACTTGCCGAAATCCAGATCATCGATCATTTCTTGTACGATCTTGGCGTGTTTCCCCGCCGAAGCGATCCCCAACTCCACCGCCCGCTTGAAGTCGACCAGGATCTTCCTTAACACGGGCAGGTCTTGCTGCATAATAACCCGACGGAGACCGTTGCTGCCTTCCTGCAGCCCTCTGAACGTTCTGATCGCTCGCTGGTTCAGCAACTCGCCCATCGCCAAGTTCAAGTCCTGATGCTCCACGAGTTGCAGTCCAAATTCGAGAAGAGAGATCGCCCGCGCCAGATCCATATCCTGCATCACTGAAGCGCGGGACTTGCACGTCGAGACGATCTCGGCCTGGATCTTCTTCCGGGCATCTACGCCACAGTTGCATGTAAGGGCATCGGCCCAACTAGCCAGAGCGTCCTCGATCTGGCCCATGCCAATTTGTTGTCGCGCGAGCAGGTCAAAGGCGTGCGACTTCATTTGCAGAACCTCCTCACAATTGCGGTCTTCCGCCGGCAGCCGCTCGATTGTCTGCAGGGCTTCCTCGGGCCTCTCGTTGGCAATGAGTACGGCTACTGAGAAATGTCGCGACAGGGCGTCATACAGTCTCTGGAGGCCCTGGTTTTCCGGGCTGATTTGCATCGCGTCGCGCACCTTGGAACGCACGGTGTCCAGCAATCCGAGGTGATGGAGCATCACCGCCCCACAGCGGACCGTCCCTTGCCGGGTCCCCACGCCCACCTTGGCCATTGCTTCGGCGGTCTCCATTTCGGTCGCAAAGACGAGTGGCAAGGCCCGATATTGTCCGGACAGCGCCGAGTTGCTCGACAAGATCGTACGCGCGGAGGCCAGGATTTCGCGCGCCTTATCGAGGCTGATCCCCAGGACATCGGCGAGACGTCGCATTCCGCCGCGGACGACCGTGCCAAGGGAAGACAGACCCGCCGACCGCAAGGCTGCCGCTTCGTGCATCCCGACGTCAGGAAGCTTAGTCAATTCGTCTTCTGCTCCAGCCTCATTACCGGGCTGAAGGAGGCGGCTGTAGTACCGGCTTGACGCCAAGAACTCGTTATGCAGCGAATTGACGAACTCGTTTGTCAGTTTTCCGGCATCTGACCCCGAAACACCCTCCCATCCGTTCCAGAACTCAGGTGCAGCAGCCAGTGTGCCCCAATAGCCGATCAGCTTGTGCCACATCTTCTCGATAGCCGGCGCAGAGGAGCGGCAGTCTTCCGACCAGGGGCATTCCTTATGCTCGCAGTGCTGATTATTAAGTGGATCGCAGGTCACGCCCTCGGCCTTGCGGGCTCGTCGAAGTATATCCGGCTTGAAAAGCCCGCCCTCGGCGAGGGCCCCGGCATTGCCCTTGGCCTCTATGAGAGCCCGGATGCGCCGCTCTTCATAGAGCGTCCACCAGTACCACAATATCGCAAGGCAGTGAGTCGTCTGAAGGTCTGGAAGCGTCTTCTTCAGATGGCGATCCCATGCTGCAGCCGTCTCGGCGCGACGCGAAGGAGACAAGACGCTCCGGTCCTTCATGGGATTGGGAATAAGGCGCTGCAGTGCTTCCGGGGGAAACTGGAGTATGCGTCGCCTGGCTCGTTCGAGCGGACGGCTCAGCGCATCGAAGGCCATCTTCACAGCATTGGCAGGCATGCGCCTTGTGGCAAGGGTGTGCATGAATGCCTTTCGGATTTCCGCCGTGGACGCATCCGGCTCCGCGCCCAGCACCTCAAAGGGTGTTGAGACTGTCTGCAGTGGATCTTTCATTTACCTAACCCGATACTATACAGGCTGCACATGGCCATTTCTATTCTTTCGCCATATTCCAGATGGTTTGCTGGTCCGACGACAACACTCAGGAGCCGCAACAGTGTTTCCACTTCTTTCCACTACCGCACGGACAAGGTTTGTTGCGAGCCCGGCCCTTCATTTCCTGCGCTGCCATCGCCTTGCCCGGGGCCTGCTTCAAAGAAGATCGAATGCGTTTAAGATCTTCGTGATAAGACGACCGTTCCGGATCCAGCTTCGCGCTCTGCGTTATCTTCTTCTCTGCCTCCCCCAATCGACCGAGGTCGCAGAGAATGCGGCCCTGCAGGTGCAGCAGCCTCGCCAGCGTGACGTCGCACTCTTTGCTCTTCTCCTGGACGGCCTTGATGGCATCAACGCCATCCCCGGTGACCTGGAGGGCCTCCTCCTGCCGGCCTCCGGAGTTCGTGACGACGCCCTGCTCGTAGCATGCTCGCGCAAAGTCCACGATAATGAACCGATTATCCGGGTCGAACTGGTGTGCCCTTCTCAGCAGCTTGAGCGTTTCTTCTGTGTTGCTTGAGGCTTTCTCCCGGGAAGCAGCCTTGCGGCAAAGCTCTCCCTGGAGCCTGCTGAGGTCGCCGAGGAGGCGATCAAGCGTTTCAATGGCCTGTGTGGGATTCCCGCGCGAGTCCTGCTGCTGGGCGGTGTCCAGCAGGGGGGTGTACGTGTCAGCCCACCGTTTGGGAGGACGATACTGTCTCTGCGCGTCCCGCCCCGCGTCGCCTCTGCTTGTCGGCTGGGGTGCGGATGGCGCGGAGACAACCGGGGCCCTCCGTTTGCTTCTTCCCGAGGGGCGTGAACCTGCCTCGGCCCAAACCGCTTCGTCAAGCGACATGCCGTAAAGCACGGCGCCCAAGGCTATGGCGTTCTCGTCCGCAGGCTCGCAGGCGAGACCGAGGCGCTTCGCAAGCAGCTTCCGTATACGAGGGATCAACGCAATACCGCCACTGATCAGGGCCAGATCCGGTTTCGCCTGCTCGTTGCCTGCAAGCAGCTTCTCCGACCGCTCCAGCGTCTCGGCAATCATGGGGGACAGAGCCTTCTCGTGCATCTGAGGGGTGATCGCAATGGTCCGTCGACGAGGCGCTGTCGTGCCCGCGTCAGTGAGGATTCCTTTCACAGGCACTTTGACGGACTCACCGGCAGCTACGGCGCAACTTGCGCGTTGCACTACCGAAGCGATTGATGTGAGAAGACGACCGTCTCTACCGGGCGCCAGTGCCGGAGCCATCTTCAGCAGTTTCTCCAAGACGGCGGTGGCAAGGGCACTGTCGATATCGTCCCCCCCCAGACTCCGGTCGCCATCCTGGGCAACTACCTCGAATGCTTTGCTGCCAGTCCTGTACAAACTTGCCGAGAAGGTGCCGGCCCCCAGGGAATACACCAGGATATGCGGGCAATCCGCCACCTGCTGCCGGGAGGCGAGCAGCATTGCCAGGGTCTCATCGACCAGCTTCACGCGGGTGAAGCCCGCCTTTCTCGTAGCGGCGCGCAAGGCGGAACGCTGCCTTTGGGAGAAGCTGGGCGCTACAGCAACAACACAGTTCACACTCTCTTCGTCGGAGGCGGCGAAGCATTGGTCGCGCACCGTCTTGAAGATCTCCGCCAGACAGTCCAGGGAATTCTTCCCGGAAGGCGGTACAGGCAGCGCCTGCTCGAAGTCCAGCATGTGCTTCAGGGAGGATATCCGACAGACTGCAGGTCCTGCGCGATCCGGCTTGCGTTCGCAACTGACCACGAAGGGCATTCGACGGCGCGCATATGGGTGGTCAACGAGAATGGGCGATCCATCCTGGTCGCCTGCAATCCGCAACCTGCTCGCGCCGAAGTCGATGCCGATTGTGGCCAAGGCTACTGTCTCCGAATTTGGCTGATAACGCTTCTATGCCCCGGCGCCAGTGCCCCACCTCTTGCTCTCGAGCAACAACTGGTCTGTATCGCACACCGGGCAGCATCTTTGTCCTGCAAGGGCCGCGCCGCATACACCACACTTGTCCGCCTTTGGGGCCGCCGACTCAATGAGTTGCATGGCATCGTATAGTCTCGCGGCGATATCCTCCAGCTTTTCGGCCGCCCCGGAATCTCCGGTCCGGAGCGCCTGTTCCACTTCCTCTATTTCGTTCATGAAACTCTGCGCCATCGCGAGGTCTGTCGGATGAATCCGTTCGAGAACGGTGCTCTTGAGACCAAGCAACAGCTTGACGAGCTGCGGTACATGGTCCGTGAGTTCATCCAGTTCCTGGACTTTCTGCTCCAGTTCCTCCATCTCTTTGCTTCTCAAGGCCCAACGCGTTTGGTCGGCAAGGGAGGCCAGTTTAAGGACATAGTTGGAGTCGAGAGCCCAAGTGTATTCCTGCACAACAAATTCGGCATACCCGATGAGCCGGTCGGCCTTATTCGCCAGTGTCTCTTCTTCGCGTTGGCGACCGGCGTTCTCGGCAATCTTAGCCGCCTTTTGCGCCAGGGCCAGGGCTCCCTTGAAGTCATGGAGCTTCATCTGCTTGAAGGCGTCTGCCTTGGCGGACTCCAGTTCCTGTATGTCCTCAGCCGCGAGCCGGCCTTCCACTTTGGCGAGTCTTTTTCTCACCTCTTGTATGGCCTCGATAGCCCTTGCGTCCTCGCCGCCCTCGGTGATCCAGGGGCCAAGATCTGTCCCATCGTCCAGATGAGCCGCCACTTTGAAGCAGCCATCATCATCGAGCCATAACGTGACGCGGATAACGGTCCCTTTCGCAAGATCGAAGGGCAAGACCGCGAACGCCTCGCCCTGTTTTTCGTTGGTGCTTGCGTTTTCAAGATCATCCCCTCCATACACGGGAATGCTAATCATCCTCTGGTTGTGTCGCAGCGTGTAAAACGTCTGGGGTTGAGGATTCACGGTAGGATACGGATCGCCCTTGTTAACGAAAACGTTGAATACGTCCCCGGCAGTCTGGGTTCCGTAGGCAAACGGGGCGATACCGAGCGGAAGGCTGATCGTTCTCCGTTCGGTTTGGCTTACGTCCGGCAGGGTTTGGGTTGCAACCGGCATTTCCATGGCTTCATCGAGGGTGAGCAACTCTCCGCATTTGTCACACACGGTTGCGTCCAGCTTGTTGACATGCCCGCACTCGTGCTTCGGATTGGCCGGGTCGGGCGCCTGACATACGATTCCGCCGAGGCGATGGGCCAGAATGGCCGCTCCGATCGCCACGCAGTGCTTCGGATGCACGTTCCTTCGGATCTTGTCAGCCCCGAACATCTGTTCCATCGCTTTCTGGATCATGGGAATGCAGGTACTGTTTCCGACCATGAGCACGTGATTGACCTGATCGCAGGTCAGTGCGGATATTTCGATCGCCTTCTCGGTGATGCCAATGGTCTTGGTTACCAGCGGCGCGATCATCTGCTCGAACTCCTCCCTTGTCACCTCCAGTTCGACATTAATCAGGTGCCCTTCATCGTCTCGAAGCATATTGGGAACGACAAGATAAGCCGATTCGGTCGCGCCCAGGCGCTCCTTTGTCTCTTGCGCGGCGCGCCTCAGCACTGCCATGAACGGTTTGTCCGAACCGGGATCGATGCCATGTTCGTTGTGGATGTGTTTCATCGCATGATCGACAAGGAGCCGGTCGAAGTCATCGCCACCAAGCCACATGTCGCCTTCGAGGTCCAGTGGCACGAAGGTATTGCCCGCCCACATAAGAACGGAGATGTCAAAGGTGCCCCCGCCCAGATCGTAAACGAGCAGGTTCTGGGGGTCAGAACCGCTGTCGGCGTCGACTCCGAAGGCGATGGCCGCCGCAGTGGGCTCTTCGAGGATCTTGACGATCTTAAGCCCCGCCATCATACCCGCCTTGCGAGTTGCGGCCCGTTGGATCTGGCTGAAGTACGCCGGAACGGTTATGACCGCGTGCGTGATCTGCTCACCCAGGCGATACTCGGCGTCCTCCTTAAGGCGTCGAAGGATCTTCCCGCTGATTTCTACGGGGGAGTATTCCCTATCGCCCATGACCACCTTAACGCTGTCCTTCGTGCCATCCGAAGGCTCAACGATGGCGTAGTCCGCCCACTGGCGCATCCTCAGCACCTCCTCGTCCGTAACAGCCCGGCCCATCAACCGCTTGATGGAGAGAATCGTATCCTCGGGGGCAATCGCCCAGTTACTCATAGCCACGTCTCCGACGAGGACCTCCACGGACTCCCCGTCGCCCTTTTTCTTGCTCGTCCTTAGACTCACAACGGACCGCGTCATGGACTTCGCACTCCGGTTGACCAGAACGCGGGGGTGGCCGGCTTCCACGACCGCCACCACACTGTTGGTTGTACCCAAGTCGATACCTACGATTCTTCCCATGATGTTCTTCTCCTGTTTTAACCGCACGGGTCGTGCGCAGCGGCTACTACATGCACCGTGATTACAGTCACGTTATCCGCTGGGTGGTTTAGTTGCGCGGCTCTCATGATTGCCCGGCACAACTCCTCGGCAGATCCTGCCTTCTGCGCCTCTATGACATCCCTCAGACTATCGGCATCCAGAACGGCCGCCAAACCGTCGGTGGCCAGGATCAGCCAGTCGCCGGTCTGAACTGCAAGGTCAAGTATGTCCGGTTCAACTGTTTCCCGCGGGCCTATGCAGCGAACGAGGACGTTTCGCAGCGGATGGCGCTTGGCGCCGTCGAGCGTGATGCGGTTCCCGTCAACGAGAGCCGCCACGAGGGTGTGGTCTTCCGTGAGTTGTTGCAGGTGGTCGTCGCGGAAAAGGTAAACACGGCTGTCGCCCACGTGGATGATTTTTCCTCGGGATTCCTGCAGCAGTATAGCCGAGAGCGTCGTCCCCAGACCGGACATCATCGGCTCGGTTGCGACGATGGCACGAACGCTCGAGTTGGCGCGGGCAATCGCATTCACAAGTTGCTGCCGATTTGCGCCAAATATCGGGCCCAACCCCCGTGCCTGTTCGTAGAAGGACCTCGCCGCGATGCTGCTGGCCCGAGAGCCCCCGGGACGCCCGCCCATACCGTCCGCGATGATGAATATACCGGCTTTCGGCTCAGCGATTACGTAGTCATCATTGCCGTCCGGGTCGGCTCCCTGTTCTGAAATGGCAAAACAGTCAAAGTCTACCACGATCACTCTTTCCTTAGCGTCTTCAAGAGGATATCCGCATGGCGGCGCAGGCTCGTGTCGAGCCCCAAGGTCATAGCCGCCTCCAGATTGGCGACGGCCTTGGCATGTTTACCGACGTTCATATAGGCAAGAGCCAGATCCCAGTGCAGCAAAGCGTTGCCGGGATCAAACGCCAGACCGTTTTGGAACGCCGCAATGCCTTCGTCGTAGCGTTGGCAACGGTTGTAGAACTCCCCCAGATACTGATGTGCCTTTGGATTCTCGGGGTGCTTTTTGATCAGGGCGTACAGCCTCGCCTCAACTGCGGCGGTTTGTTCGAGATCGTTCACGGCCTCGTTGATAGCCGCCAGCTCTGTTTCGATTTCGTGATCTCCCCCACGCTCGACGGACTCCACGACCTGGTACATCTGTTGGGCGCTCTCGAACCGTTTGCTTGAGTCCTTGTTCAACGTCCTGGCAACAATGGCGCCCAATTCGGGGGGGATCTCGGGACGCAACTGGCACACGGGCACAGGATCTGCCGCACAAATAAGGTCCACCAGCTTTCTCAGGCGGACTCCTTCGCCCCCGAAGGGGAGCTGACCCGAGAGCATCTCATAGAGGGTTACGCCCAGGGACCACAGATCGGAGGTCAGCGATGCCCCCTCGGCCCCAAGGATCTCCGGGGACATGTAGTAAAGCGTCCCGGATGTGGTCGACGCCAACTCGTTAGACTCCAACAGCCTGGATATGCCCATGTCGGTGATCTTGGGTGTGTCCTTATCCATCAGGATGTTTTCCGGCTTGATGTCGCGGTGAAACACCTGCTCGTGATGGATCACTGCCAGCCCTTGCAGAATGCCCTTCGTGATTTGCACGGACTCATCAATCGGTAAGGGCTCCTGATGTCCGACCTTGCCGATCCGGTCGCGCAGACTGCCCGCAACGTATTCCATCACCATGACAATCTTGTTTTGGAATGTCTCGAACCCGAGATAGCGAACCAGGTTGGGCGCTTGCAGGTTCTTCAGGCGAAGGTGAAGAAGAGCGTTCATCTCGACTTCATCCTTGAGCGCCCGGGCCTTCTTCCTGCTATGCGGGATTTTCAGGGCTACGATATCTGTCTTATACTCCTCAATCAGGTCTTGGTCCACAACGCGGGCCTTATGGACGCTGCCAAATGCTCCCGCGCCCAGGGGAGCCAGCAACTCGAAGGCTTCTTTGCTAGACATCGATATCACCTCTGAAGCCCGAGGCCGATCTCGGGCGAAAAGCGGCTATCCTCAGATTCTCACAGCAACAAGAGACCTTAACTTGTCCCCATAAACTGAACAGTTTCCGGGTTGGAATAAGGTGGAACCGTGCCCAAGGGTAACGTTTTCCGCCTCTGTTGCGGAAAGAACCCGGAGCAACAGCCCCATGCGCGGCGGCGGAACGCCCGTCGCCTGTCTCGATAATACCGTTCCGCGGCGGGAATGCAATCACGGATTTTGATTTTTCTTCGGGCAAGGCCTCCAAGGCATACACCCGCGCCGACGTCCGTAGGCCCAGGTTGCGATGTCGCTGCCGATGGTTGTAGTACGCGAAATACCGCGCCAAGCCCAGTCTCGCCCGCGTCGGGGTCTGATGGTCCCGCAGGTACACATCCTTGTACTTCACCGTCCGCCCCAGACGCTCGACCATGATGTTATCAAACGCCCGACCGGCGCTGTCCACGCTGATCGTCGCGGGTTCAAATCCCGCCCTTTGGTGCATATGGCGCATTGGAAAGCCCCGATAACCACTGGATACATGAGTTATCGGGGCTTTACGGAGAGGGCGGGATTCGAACCCGCGGTACCCTTTCGGGCACACGGCATTTCCAGTGCCGCACGATCGGCCACTCTGTCACCTCTCCTGAAAATCAGGATTGCGGTCGGTCGTAGAAGATTACTCCCGAACGTTCAACTGCTTGAGGAAATCTTCGTTAGTAGGGAACTTCTCGAGGGCCTTTATCAACTGCAACATTTCCTCATCGACGCTGAGAGTCGACAGGAACCTCCGCAGCATATGGAGCTTGGGCAGCTGCCACGGTTGGACGAGCAGTTCTTCTTTCCTCGTGCCTGACTGCGGAATACTGATAGCGGGCCAGACGCGGCGTTCGGCGAGTTTTCTGTCCAGGACTATTTCGGAGTTGCCCGTTCCCTTGAACTCCTCGAAGATCAGGTCGTCCATTCGGCTACCGGTTTCGATCAGTGCGGTGGCCAGTATGGTAAGCGATCCGCCGTCTTCGAGTTTCCTGGCCGCTCCGAACTGGCGTTTGGGTATTTCCAGCGCGCGGATATCGACGCCTCCGGTCATCGTCCTTCCGGAGTTCTCGACGTAGCGGTTGTAGGCACGTCCGAGACGTGTGAGGCTGTCGAGCAGCACCACCACGTCCCTGCCGAACTCGGCCATACGCTTGGCCCGTTCGATGGTGAACTCGGCGACTCTGACGTGGCTCGCGAGGTCCTGGTCGTTGTTTGAGGCGATGATCTCCGCGTGCGGACACTGTCTTTTGAATTCGGTGACTTCTTCGGGTCTCTCGTCGACCAGCAGGATGAACAGTGCGCACTCGGGGTGGTTATGTCCGACGGAGTTGGCTATCTGTTGAAGCAGGATGGTCTTTCCGCTCCTGGGCGGCGCGACGATCAGGCCGCGCTGGCCCTTGCCGATCGGTGTTATCATATCCAGCACGCGCATTTCCAGCGGTCCGCCCGGGTATTCGAGTTGCAGCATCGGGTGGGGGTCAACAACAATCTGTTCCCTGAACGGAGTGACATTGCTGAACTCGTCGTAGGGCTGTCCGTTAACGGTGAGGATTTCCTCGAGCCTCGGTCCGCCTTTCCGCTTGGTCGGCGGGATAACGCGTCCTTCAATGTGCATACCGGTCCTCAATCCATCGTGGCGGATGAAATCCTTACCGACAAAAACGTCTCCCGGCGTCGCGCGATAGCCGGTTGCAGACTGACGCAGGAAACCATACCCCTTTTCGGTAACTTCGAGAACTCCTTCACCGGTCAGCAATGTAGCATCAATAGTCTGATCCGCATCTTCAGTTTGATCAATCATCGTATAAACCTTCCTTAAAGTTTCCCTTCGTTGGGTTAGCTTGAATAATTGAGATCTGCAAGTTCAATCCAGAAAACCAAAGCTCCACCCCTTACTCCGCCACGTATATATTACCGGATTCCAACCGATTTCAAAGTCTTTTTTTCAAAAAAACCAAACAAAAGTGCGAATACTACGCCGTCAGTTTGCAGGCCCGCTCCAGATCGATCAGGCCCTCGTACCAGGCCTTGCCCACAATGGCGCCCCAGCATCCAATTTCCTTGCAGGCAAGGAGATGGTCCAATGAGGCGACCCCGCCAGAGGCGATTACCGGAACATCCGTGACGCTTATCAATTCCGCGGTGGCGGTGATGTTGACGCCGGCGAGCATACCGTCCCGGGCGATATCAGTGTAGACGATTCCCGCCAGAGGCCAATCGCTCGCGCGTTGGGCTACTTCCAGTGCGGTACACTCCGTTTGCGTGGTCCATCCGTCCGCAGCCAGCATTCCTTCGCGCGCGTCCAGACCGAGTACTACTCGCCCGGACAGATCGTCGGCAGCCACGAGTTGCTCGAACCACTGGAGGTCTTTCAGGGCGGCGGATCCGACTATTACGCGGTCGACTCCGGCGTCCAGGGCCAATCTGAGAGTCTGCTCGTCGCGCATGCCCCCGCCAAGTTCCAGGCGGATATCCACCGCGTCGCGAATTGCCGCGATGGCGCCGGTGTTTGTCGGGCGCCCTGACTTGGCTGCGTCCAGATCGACAATGTGTATCCATTCGGCTCCGGCGTCGGCGAATACCCTTGCAATCGCCGCCGGGTCGTCACCGTAGGTCGTCTGGAGGTCGTAGTCGCCCCGTTCGAGACGAACGACCTTTCCGTCGCAGAGGTCTATTGCGGGTAGTATTTTCATTTGATTGGTTCGGATTCTCTCAGAGTAACGGGCCGCGTCGCGACCCGGCCGCGTGCATCGCCTCACATCTTCACAAATTTACAAAATTTTCCAGCAGTGTCAGTCCGACGGCTTGGGATTTTTCGGGATGGAACTGGGTGGCGAATATATTGTCCTTCCATACAGCCGAGGTGAAACGATATCCATATTCGGTTGATGTTGCGATTATATTTTCGTCGTCCGGTACGACGTGGAAACTGTGTGCGAAGTAGACGTACTGCCCGCTGTCGATTCGGTCGAGCATTGGGCAGGTTTTGTCCTTGTCCCATTCGATGCGATTCCAGCCCATGTGCGGTACTCGCAGCGGAAGGGGGGCCGCGTAGTTTTCCAGGCCGAAGCGGACCACCTTGCCCCCAATTAACCCCATACCCCGATGCTCGCCGTTTTCATACGATACGTCGAACAGCAGTTGCAGACCGAGGCAGAATCCCAGATACGGCGTGCCCTGCCTTACCGCCCGCGTGATCGGATCCAAGAGCCCCTGCGATTTGAGCTGGGCCATGGCATCTTCAAACGCTGCAACTCCCGGAAGAACGATCTTGTCTACCCGAGCGAGTTGGTCCGCCGTCGTCACGAACTGCGCCTGGGCGCCGGCCCGTTCCAGAGCCCGATGCACGCTTCGGATATTTCCCATACCGTAATCAATAATACCAATCATGATGCTGGTCGTTGCTGTTGCGTTTGGCGACAAAGCATGAAACCGGCCCGTCCGTTACAGTGGGCGGGCCGGCGGGAAGGGTTGGAGAAGTCTCGATACTATCAAAAGTATCACTTGAGAATCATTATCTCAACGCGGCGATTCTTCTTCTTGTCCGCGGCGGTTCTGTTTCCGGCGACCGGGCGCGTGGATCCCATACCGATGCTCTCGATCAGCGATCCCTTAATGCCTTTGGAGATCAGGTAGCGGGTAACGGCCATCGCACGGTTGGACGACAGGTCCAGGTTGTCTGCCCAGAGGTTCTTGGTTTTCCTGATCGGATCGGCATCGGTATGCCCGTAAACGCGAATGTTCTGCCCCGAATGGTTGGTCAATATACCTGACGCCACGTTGCTCAGGGCTCGTTTGCCCGCGGTCGTCAGAGTCGCCCGACCCGAACTGAACAGCACATCCGAACCGATCGAGATTTCAGACCCGATCGTACCGGTCTTCCAACCGCCCCCGGCGGGCTCGGCGGCACGTGCCTTCTTGGCGGCATCGAGATCGCTGACGGCCTTGTCGCGAGCGGCTTTGATGGCTTCAATTTCGAGATCTTTCGCGTCAAGCTGTCCGCTGAATTCCGTGTTGCGTGTCTGTGCGGCGGCTAATTGCTGCTGGGCGCTGTCTCTCTGGGCTTGAAGTGTTTGGGCGTTGCTCTGCAGCGTTAGTACCTGGCTGCGGAGTTCCTTGATTTCCTGCTGGCCACAGCCAGCCGCGGACAACGCGGACATCACCAAGGCGATAGTCAACGTCGTTAGTCTGGTTCGTGTCATCATCATAAATTGCTCCTTTCAATGAGCCCCAAAGATATTGTCGTACGTACTTCTGAATGCGGTATTATCCACTATTGGTCGGGTCTACTCCAGAAGCTTAAGGTTTTTTTCACAGTTTTTTCTTCCCGCCGACCAAACGGCCCCCGGGGCGCCCCCCTATGAGATCAGAGTTTCTTATACTCTTTGCGGACCTTTCGTATCTTGGCGATACCCTTGAACATGATGCTGAAAATCTTGGGCACGAGCCAACCGGCGATGGCGGAGCAAAGGATGACCAGGCCCGTATTAACCCTGATATTCTTGCCGTAAAGTGAGAAATCACAACCATTACCCCACTGCAACGCCAGAAGCAGCGCCCCCGCCAGAAGCACCAGCCCGCCTGTGATTGCCAGAATGTATCCGTTGATTTTCTTGAGAAGCATTTCAACTCCATGATTGCTCAGCGTCCAAATACCGCCAGCGACGGCGCCAAAAACTCCATGATACCATCATAAAACAGAATTACCACCAGCGATGCGGTCGCCAGCCACGGTCCGTAGGGCAGTTCCCGCTGCCTGCCCGATGCCAGCAGGTGCATCGCCCACAGCAGCGCGATCATCGGCGCCGCGAAAAAGACCAGCGAAGGGGTGATCCATCCGCAGACCGCCCCCACGGCTGCGAGTATATGGACGTCTCCCAGACCCATAGCCTCCTTGCCAAATCCCAGTGTCCCGAAAATACGCATTCCCCATATCCAGGCCCCGCCGATCAGGTAACCCGCCACGGCGCTCTCCAGGCCGACCAGATTACCAGCAAACCGCCAGCCCGGTACGCGAACATCGTTAAGGTGCTCCCACGCGGAACTGACAAAACCCACTTTCGTCACCAGCAGATACGCCCCGCCCGCCAGAATCACCGCGGGCGCCAGGAACAGCACCTCCCACAGGATCTCCAGGCGAGGATTCACGCCGTGGTCCCTGGTGATCGCGACCGCCGGCGGAGGCGCCTGTCCGGCAAGCAGCCCTCGTTGGATCAACCCCATCCGGCGAAGCATCAGCGACATCAGCAGCCCGGCCATACCGCCCATCGCCACTATGCAAACAACGATCGCCCGATTGGTCAATACCGGACGCCCCGGCGACAGCGAAGCTGTCGGACTCACCACGAAATATGCCGCCGCGCCGAGAATAACGATGGGCATCAGGAACAGGACCTCCCCAAACACATCCGAAACAGCACTGCTCTTGTCGGCTGGATCTGACGCTGCGACTGGGGCTGCGGCGGGAGCCTTGTCCTTCTTCTTTTTCTTCTTGCCCTTGCCCTTCTTCTTCATGGCCTGGCGGGCCTTGTTGGGTTTTGGGGCGCTGGCGTTTTCGCCATGATCCTTCGCCGGATCGGTCTGGAGAACGGGTCTGCTCTCGGCGTCGATGAAACTTTGCTGCAGCAGCCCCTTGCGCTGCAGGATCAGCGAGATCGCCAGCCCGAGCAAAGCCCCCAGGCCCGCCGCCCCCAGGCCCGGTGAAACCGGAGAGAGCATCTGCGGCGCCGGTGGGCTGGCGGTTGCGGCCAGGATCCCGATGACGGATACCGCCCAGCATACTTCCAGCGGAACGATCCAGTGTTCTATGTCGATAATCGCACACGCCAGCAGTCCCGCGACCAGAAGACCATATGCAATGAACGTAATCCACGAGTCGCCGAATGCACCCATACCGTCGCGCATCCGCAGCACGAAAAAACAGATATATAACCCGCCTGCCAACGCTGCAGTTACCACCTCGATCACCAGATACCGCGGGGATATCGGATTCTTGCAGTGGCGGCATTGTCCCCTGAGCGCCAGCCAACTCAGCAGCGGTATATTGTCGTACCACTTGATGGCATATCCGCACGACGGGCAGCGGCTGCCAGGGAAGACCAGGGACTGCCCTCGCGGAAGACGATATACCACCACGTTGAGGAAACTGCCAATGCACGCGGCAAAGGCCACAACGAACATTAGATTGATAGTATCCACGGGGAGTTCCTGTTTCAGCGGTCCTGCTATACCGTATCGACTTCCGCGGACGATAACTAAAGGGCCTCTTGGTCGAGCGCCTCAACCCCGCCCGCGCATCTGGAGCCCAAACAGGCGAATGAAGCCCGTCGCGTCAGCGGGCGTGTACTCATCGCCCATCGTGAAACTGGCCAGATCCGTGCTGTAGATGCTCTTGGGCGAGGTGACTCCGGCGACGGTTGCGCGTCCCTTGAAGCACTTTATCCGCACCCAACCGGTGACGTTTTTCTGCGTCTTGGCGACGAAGGCGTCCAGGGCCTTCCGCAGGTCGCAGAACCATTGACCGTTATAGACCATCTCGGCGTATTTCAGGCCGATAAACTGCTTGTAGTGCAGAGTGTCCTTGTCCAGCGTGATCGACTCGAGCGCGCGATGGGCCGCGTACAGGATCGTACCGCCCGGGGTTTCGTAGGCGCCGCGAGACTTGATGCCCACCAGGCGATTCTCGACCAGGTCGACCTGCCCAACGGCGTGCTTGCCGCCAATTGCGTTAAGCTTGGCGATTATATCGTGACCGGCGAGGCGCACGCCGTCAATCGCGACCGGCACGCCGGACTTGAAGTCGATCTGGACGTATCCGCCCCTGGCGGGGGCCTTGCTGACGGGCACGGACATCACCCACAGATTGTCTTTCGGCTCGTTGGCGGGGTCTTCGAGGTCGGCGCCTTCGTGGCTGATATGCCACAGGTTGCGGTCTCGCGAGTAGATCTTCTTCGTCGTCACCGGGATCGGGATGTTCCGCGCCCTGGCATATTCGATCGCCGCTTCCCGGCTGGTCAACTCGAACTGGGGATCCTTCCACGGTGCGATGATCTTCAGCTTCGGGGCAAGCGCCATGAACGCCAACTCGAAACGGACCTGATCGTTACCCTTGCCCGTGGCGCCGTGCGAGACGGCGTCGGCCTTCTCCTTCTTGGCGCAATCGACCTGCGCCTTGGCGATCAGCGGGCGGGCGATCGACGTTCCGAGCATGTATGTGTGTTCGTAGATCGCTCCGCTCTGGAGCATCTTGAAGCAGTATTGCTCGGCGAATTCCTTCCTGAGGTCGACCACCACGCACTTGTCGGCGCCCGAGGCGAGAGCCTTCTCCTCGATACCGTCAAGTTCGCCTGCACCCTGTCCGACGTCGGCGGCCATCGCGACGACCTTGCAGCCGTACTTGTCCTTCAACCACGGGAGGATCACCGAGGTGTCCAGTCCGCCCGAATACGCCAACACGATCTTCTTTATCTTTGATTTCTCAGCCATCATTACTCTCCTGCTCTGCGAATGAAAGGAGCATTCTACGCACTTGGCGCTCAGACGGGAACAGAATATGCGAAAAGTCATTTGATTTTGCGAGCCCGTTTTTTTCGATCGGACGTACGCCGGATCGCGCGGGAGGCGGCAGAGTCACAAATGGTTCACACCTTCCGGCCCGATCTCTCCGCTGCCCGGCGGCCAACCGCACCGCATGAGACGCGATCATAACGGCACTATCATCCCGCCGGACTGGCACTTACATTCGTATCTGCATCTCCCGATCTAAGATATCGCCCATCTCCGCCATGTGTCACACACGCGAGCACTGTGAACCTGTCGCCCAGCGCGCCAATCGCCCGAAAACGACCAGTTAAATCGCTATAAAGCCCGTTGTAATAACCGCTTGTGGTCTATCTCGCCGTTGACTAGCCCGGATATTTCGCCATGTTTTTCGCAAACTCCCATAACCCGAATATTTCACCATGTTTTCCGCGTCGGCGAGGTGATTTCTTGGCTTGGAAACTGGCGACGACAACGGCGCAGCCTGGTTCGGTGAACTGACCCAGGCCGGACGACTAACGGCGACGGTATCGCAAGGCGAAGGCGCTTGGGCGCTTATACTCTGCTTCGCAATTCTTTGATGACGTTTTCTATTGTCTCTTTATGTGCGGTTAGTGCTTTGGTAGGCTCAAAACTGCCGTCTGGGGCGATTCTTAAGGCGCCTTCGCCCAGGCGGGGGTCCATTGGCAGAGAGCCTATTAATGGAACGTCGCCTAGAGTGGTTTGGATATGTTCGAGTTGCGCTTGGGTTTCAGTTCCGGCGTCCTGCCCGGGAATCCCGAGGCGGTTGGCGACCGCGAAAACTTTCTGCATGCCCAGGTCGCCGGCGAGGTCTCTGACTCGCCGGGCTGTCTGAATGCTCCACCGGTCGGGGTTCACGACGACAATAAGCGCGTCCATCGATTGCGCGGTGGCCCGTCCGAGGTGTTCGAGACCGGCTTCCATGTCCATAATAAGGATATCGTCCCGCCCGATGATCAGGTGGACCAGCAGCGCCTTGACGATAGCGGTGGCTGGACATACGCACCCCCCGCCGCCCTGGGCGACGCCGCCAAGCGCCAGCATACGGATGTTACCGATCTTGAGCGCGTATTCGTCGGGGATGTCGTCGACCCTGGGATTCAACTGGAAGTATCCTCCCGGCTGGTCGGCGGCCCCGGTGCGCTCGGCGATCATATCGTGCATCTCCGCCAGCGGGACGACCTGCGTGTCGTCGGGCACGCCGAGGGCTGAGGCGAGGTTCGCATCGGGGTCGGCGTCAATGGCAATGACGCGGCGGGAGTCCAGGGCAAGCACTCCTGACAGCATGGCGGACAAGGTCGTCTTACCGACCCCGCCTTTTCCTGAAATCGCAACTTTCATATAACTCTCTCCCACAAGAACGCAGATACGCTGACTACAATGTTATAGGACCGTCGGAACTATAGCACTGTAGCGCACAAGGCTCCAGTAAGCGCAGGAGAAAAAGTCTAAAAAGGATTACTTGAAAGAGTCGGGGGGGTTATGTAGAATTCCGCCAACAACTTATTCCTACCAAAGACATCGGGCCAACACGTTTTCCGACAGTTTTGGTATTGGCAGGTGGTCGAGCACAGACGGACCTGTCCGAAACCCTGTACGGTGCGGCTCGGAGAAACATTCGAGAGGTGACAAATTGAAGACTCCAGAAGAACGTAGTATAGACCCCGCTTCCATCGAAATGCTCAAACATGCCCAGTCCGAGGGGCTTGAAACGGTATGGGACCGCCACGAGAAGATGCAACCGCAATGCGGTTTCGGACAGCTTGGCTTGTGCTGCCGCAACTGCGCGATGGGCCCGTGCCGCATCGATCCGTTCGGCGACGGGCCGTCAGAGGGCATTTGCGGCGCGACGGCGGACATCATCGCCGCAAGGCACCTTGTCCGAATGATCGCGGCGGGGGCTTCGGCACACTCCGACCACGGTCGGGATACGGTACACACGCTGAAGATGGTCGCCGAGGACGAGAACTGCGACTACCAGATCCGCGACGAGGCCAAGCTCCGCAGGCTCGCCGAGGAACTGGACATCGAGACCGAAGGCAAGTCCGTGCGCGAGATCGCAGGCGCGGTTGCGGAAGTCTGTGCCGGGGAGTTCGGCAGGCAGGACGGCAAGATAACGTTCACCGCCAGGGCGCCCGAGGAGCAGCAGAGGCGATGGCGCGAACATGGCGTCGTACCGCGAGGCATCGACCGTGAAGTGGTCGAGATCATGCACCGAACGAACATAGGCGTCGACAACGATCCGGTCAACCTGATCCTTCAGGGCGTCCGGTCGGCGCTGGCAGACGGATGGGGGGGCAGCATGATCGCCACCGACCTCTCGGACGTCCTGTTCCGCACACCGAACTGGATCGTCAGCTATGCCAACCTCGGAATACTCGATCCCGAGAAGGTGAACATCATAGTGCATGGGCACGAACCGACGCTTTCGGAGATGATCGTGGCCGCCACGCAGGACCCTGAGATGATCGAACTGGCCGAGAGCAAGGGCGCCAAGGGCATCAACCTTGGCGGTATGTGCTGCACAGCCAACGAGATTCTCATGCGTCACGGCGTCCCGCTGGCGGGCAACTTCCTGCAGCAGGAACTGGCGATCGGTACGGGCCTGGTCGACGCGATGATCGTTGACGTGCAGTGCATATTCCCGTCGCTGGGCAAGATCGCACAGCGGTATCACACCAAGTTCATCTCGACGAGCCCCAAGGCGAAGTTCCCCTACGCCGAGCACATCGAGTTCGACGAGTCCAGGGCACTGGACATCGCAAAAGAGATCGTGCGCGGGGCTATCGAGAACATGCCCAACCGCAAGAAGACTTCCGTAAACCTGCCCGAAATGACCAAACCGCTGGTGGCGGGTTTTACCGCGGAGAACATCTACATCGCCCTGGGCGGACGGTATCGCCCCAGCTATCGCCCGCTGAACGATGCGATAATGGCCGGTCGGCTCCGCGGGGTCGCCGCCGTCGTCGGATGCAACACACCCAAGGTCAAACTGGACTACGGGCACATCGAGATGACCAAGGAACTGCTCGCCAACGACGTGCTGGTCGCGACGACCGGATGCTCGGCCATCGCCGGCGCCAAAGCCGGATTCCTCTGCCCCGAAGCGGCGATGGAATACGCCGGAAAGGGCATCCAGGAGGTCTGCCGCGCCGTCGGAATCCCGCCCGTGCTGCACTTAGGCTCCTGTGTCGACAACTCCCGCATCCTGGTAGTCTTGAGCAACATGGTTGCCGAGGGCGGGCTGGGCGATTCGATCGGCGACCTTCCCGCGGCGGGCGCCGCGCCTGAATGGATGAGCGAAAAGGCCGTCGCCATCGGTTTCTACGTCGTCGCGTCGGGAGGTTTCACCGTCCTGGGCGAATCGTTCCCCATCGAGGGCGCCAAGGGCGTATACGACTTCGTCACCGAAGGCATCGAGGAATACTTCGGCGGTAAGTTCGCCTTCGAGGGCGACCCGATCAAGGCCGCCAGGCTGATGATCGACCATATCGACGTCAAGCGTGCGGACTTGAAACTGCCCGGACCGATGTACGAGGTCCCCTATGCCCCCAAAACGCAAACCGGCACCACCGCAGTTGCGTAAACCCACAGTGGAGTGTACCTGATATGTCCAAGATGATAGTATCCGACCCCGATCGCTGCCTCGCCTGCAAGTCGTGCGAATTGGCTTGCGCGATGGCGCACTGCGGCGCGGGGGCGCTGGCAGAAGCGGCGAAGCTCGGGGCTCATCCCCAGACGCGCGTGCATGTCGAACCGTGCGGCCGGTTCGGTGCAGCCGTACAATGCTACCACTGTGAGGACGCGCCCTGCACGACCGTATGCCCGACCGAGGCGATTACCCGCCAAGCGCCCGACGACCCGGTCCTGCTGGACCAGGAGACCTGTATCGGCTGCAAGTACTGCATGCTCGTCTGCCCGTTCGGGGCAATCAGCATTTCGTCGAAGGGTAAGGCCATGATCAAGTGCGACATGTGCATCGAACGGACCAGCGAGGGCGCCGAACCGGCGTGCGTGGCGGCTTGCCCGACCGGCGCGCTGAAGTTCGAGGAAATCAACGAGTGGCTCGCTCAGCGCCGACGGCGCAGCGCCGAAGCTCTTCGGGCCGCAGCAACAACGGAACCGTAAACTCTCTCAGGAGATCGATAAATGGTCACGGTAACGGTATGCGTCGGAAGCTCCTGCCACGTCAAGGGTGCGCGCGACATGATCGAATGCTTTAAAGACCTCCTGACAGAGAACAGCCTCACCGACAAGATAGAACTGCAGGGATCGTTCTGCATGGAGCGATGCGGCGAGGGGGTGAACTGGCGAATCGACGACGAATCGTTCACCAGCGCCACCTGCGAGGATGCGGTCGCTGTCTTCCGCGAAAAGCTGCTGGACACCCCCGCCGACGCATCGCCCGGAGAAAACAACCTGACATGACCAAGGCTTCTGACGGCAACATCGCGGGCAAACACACCAGTGCGATTCTGGAGCACACGCCCAACGGCGTTCTGCTGGTGGATCGTGACACGCGCATCCGCTACGTCAACCCGGCCTTCCTGACGATGTTCGACTGCCGCGAAGAAGATCTTCTGGACAACAAGGCCGCCGACTTCGTGCATTGCGACTGTTTCGAGCGGGCCATCGCCGGCGACGGTAACCTGATGGTCAAGGAGACCATCGAGGAGCACGACCTGAGCTTTCGCGTGGGACTGTTCCCCATAGAGGGCGAGAACCTCTTCTGCGGTATCTTCATCGACATCTCGGAAGAAGAGAAAGCCAGGAAGCATCTTCGCGACCTTCGGGCCGAAACGCTCGAACGCGCCCAGGAGGTGATCTCGCGACAGATGAAGACGGCACAGGAAATCGCCGCACTCCTGGGCGAAACCACGGCCGAAACCAAGGTACTGCTGGTGAAAGTGATGTCGCTTTTCCAGGAAGAGGGAACCGAATGAAACTGTACTACGAATGGGGCACCAAACAACTGCACAAGCACAATGAGGAATTGTGCGGCGACAGTGTTGTAGTTTCGCGCCGTTCGGACTCGGTCACACTGGCGCTTTCGGACGGACTGGGCAGCGGCGTCAAAGCCAACATCCTGGCCACACTGACCACGCGCATCGCAATGCACATGCTCCAGAACGAACTTCCGGTGACCGAAGTGGTCGAGACGCTCGGGCAGACGCTCCCGGTCTGCCGCGTGCGGAAACTGGCCTACAGTACGTTCGCCATCGCGCGGTTCTTCCGCGACGGGCGTGCGCGCATCGTCGAATTCGACACGCCCCCGGCAATTATCCTGCGGGATCGGAAGACCCTGCACCTGCCGTTTGAGGAGCGAATCATCAGCGACAAGACGATCCACGATTCGGTGGTGGAGTTGAAGCTGGGCGACTGGGTAATCTTCGTCTCCGACGGGGTCCTCAACGCGGGAATCGGCGGCGTCTATCCGCTCGGATGGGGATGGGAGCAGGCCGCAACGTACCTCGAACGGCACGCACATCCGGAACTGACGGCCG
>JADHXQ010000066.1 GCA_016782885.1 Phycisphaerae bacterium
AGACCACCCTTGCGCAAATGCTTGCGGAGTCTTTTCCTCGCGAGTGTGTTTATCTTGACTTGGAAAGGGCGGCGGACTATTCCCTCCTGTCTGAACCGGAGCAGTATCTCTCCATGCATGCTGACAAGCTCGTCATCATCGACGAGGTCCAGACGCATCCGGGTCTGTTCCCGGAATTGCGAGGCCTGATCGACCGCGACCGCCGAGCAGGCAGGTTTCTGCTGCTGGGTTCGTCGCGCCCCGCTCTCAAGCGTCAGTCCGGTGAGTCGTTGGCGGGAAGAATCTCCTACCATGAGTTGACCGGCCTGCTGTTGGACGAATTGGACCGCGGCGCCGGCACCCGCCGGATGCTGTGGCTTCGCGGCGGGTTTCCCGACAGTTTCCTTGCCGCCGACGATGAAGTCTCCCTTGCCTGGCGTGAAGATTTCATTCAGACTTACCTGCAGCGGGATCTGTCGGTGATGGGATATGACGTTCGCACTCCGGCGATAACTATGCGACGATTCTGGCAGATGCTGGCTCACTGTCACGGACAGTTTATAAACACGCGCCAATTCGCGTCCAATCTGGATCTCTCCTGGCAGACGATTCGCAAGTATGCCGACATGCTGGAAGAGACATTCATGATCCGCCAGTTGCCTCCGTTTTTTGCGAACTTGAAAAAGCGGCTGGTCAAGACACCCAAAATCTACTTGCGGGATTCCGGCATTTTGCATCGCCTGCTGGACATCGGATCGCTGGACGCACTGATGGGGCATCCTGTCCTGGGCGCATCCTGGGAGGGTTTTTGCATCGAACAGATCCTGGCTCGCGCCCCCGGCGGCTGGTTGGCGAGTTTCTACCGAACCCAGGCCGGTGCGGAAATCGATCTGATCCTGGAATCTCAATCGCGGCAAGCCCCAATAGCCGTCGAGTTCAAGTACTCGCTGACTCCCAAACTGACCAGGGGATTCTGGGTCGCCCATGGCGACCTCAAGCCACGAGCATCTTTCGTAGTCTATCCCGGCCGGGAATCATATCCGCTGGGCGACGGGGTCCTGGCGATACCGCTAACGGGAATCAGCCGGATCTGGGCCGAAGCGCATCGCGCCGCTGACCAGGGCGAGGCCTGACCTTTATCGAGCATGCCGCTGGGAAAACTCTTTTCACGCCGGGCGGATCGGTGTACTGTATGAATCGTGTTTGTACGGCGCTCGATCGAGCGGTAGATGGAAGTGGACTATGATCGCCAGGATATCAGGTAGATTGCAGGAAATGCGCGGGCCGACGGCCCTTATCGATACGGGCGCGGGCCTGTGGTACGAAGTCATGGTCCCCGCCACCGACGCCGAACGCCTCGCCGCCCGCGTCGGGCAGGATATCGCCCTTCACACGATAAACCATATCGAAGGCGACCCCACGCGCGGGGCGATGACGCCGAGACTCATCGGCTTCGACACGCCTGCCGACCGCGACTTCTTCAGGCTCTTCACGACCGTCAAAGGGATCGGCGTTCGCAAGGCGCTGCGGGCGATGATCAGACCGATGGGCGAGATCGCCGCTGCAATACAGGCCAAGGACGCCAAATTTCTGATCGCCCTTCCGGAGATCGGCAAGCGTACGGCTGAAACGATAATCGCCGAACTGCACGGTAAGGTTGAAGATTTCGCCGGCGAACTGAGCACCGCGGGCGGCGAGGGACATGAGATTCCCGAAGCCGGACAGGAAGCCGCGGCCGTGCTGATCCAACTCGGCGAGCGACGCCCCGACGCGCTGGCGCTGGTCGAGCGGGTGCTGGCCGTCGCGCCGGAGCTCGATTCGCCCGAGGAAATCATCCAGCAGGTCTACAAACTCAAAGCGAGCGGCGGATGATCGCCGCGTAGACGAAAGAACGATGGCTAGAGAGAAGATAATATCGCGGGAAGAACTCGGTCCGGAAGATGAGCGGTTCAACTCGTCTCTGCGCCCCGAATCGCTGGACGAGTGCATCGGAATGAACGACCTGCTCGAGAAGCTGCGGATATCCATCACCGCCGCCCGCCAGCGAAAGGAGCCGATGGAGCACGTCCTGCTCCACGGACCGCCCGGGCTGGGCAAGACGACGCTGGCGTACGTGATCGCAAACGAGATGGGCAGCACCATCCGCGTCTCGTCAGGCCCGGCGCTGACCCGCCCGAGCGACCTGATCGGAATCCTGACAAATCTCGAGGCGAGCGACGTGCTCTTCATCGACGAGATCCACCGCCTCTCGGCGGCAGTCGAGGAATATATCTACCCGGCGATGGAAGACTACAAGGTGGACTTCGTGGTCGATTCGGGCATGCATAGTCGCACGATCAACCTTCCGCTCAAACCGTTCACGCTGATCGGGGCGACCACTCGCAGCGGAATGCTCAGCCCGCCGCTTCGCACGCGGTTCGGGATCACGCACCACCTGGAATTCTGGACGAGCGAAGACCTGCTCAAGCGATGCACGATGTCGGCGGACATGCTGAAACTGCAATACGACCCGGAAGCACTTTCGATGCTGGCCGATCGGGCTCGGGGCACGCCTCGAATCGCCAACCGCCTGCTTAGGCGCTGCCGCGACTACACGCAAGTCAAGGGCGACGGGCGTCTTACCGTCCAGAGCGTCGAGGCGGCACTGCAACTCGAAGGCATCGACGAACTCGGTCTCGACGAGCTTGACCGCAGCTTTCTGCGCAGGATCATCGAAATATACAAGGGCGGACCGGTAGGTATCGAAGCGGTGGCGGCGACTCTCGGCGAGGAGACCGACACGCTGGTGGACGTCGTCGAACCGTTCCTGCTTCAAAACGGTCTGCTGGCCCGCACGCGCCGCGGGCGGATGGTCACCGCCAAATCGTACAAACATCTCGGCGTTTCCGACATTCCTCCGCAAGAG
Source organism: Phycisphaerae bacterium (assembly GCA_016782885.1). GTDB lineage: Bacteria > Planctomycetota > Phycisphaerae > SM23-33 > SM23-33 > BS750m-G57. Next base: position 2,885 of record JADHXQ010000066.1, read on the forward strand.
GAGGCGGGGCTGTTCGACGAACAGTAGCCCGCCGGCCCATACCAACAGGAGCACTTGAACCATGAGACACCTTCTCGCTGCGGTATCCGTGCTGGCGGCAGTTTCAACGCTGGCGCCGGCGGCCGACAACGCCAAAGAACTTGCATGGATACGATTCGACAACGGCACGCAGTCGTATGCGGGCATGAAATACTTCTGGCTGGGCGATGGCGACATCACGCTGACGATCGACGTGAAACCGGCGCCGGGGCGCGTGCTGGAACTGCTGTGGGGCTCCAAGGGCAAGACCCGCACCGCGGCGGCCACCATCGCCGGCAAGGATATATCCATCCGAGGCGGCGGGTACGAGGGTTTCCGATGGTTGGCGGTGGCGATACCCGACAAGGTCGCCGGCGAGAAGTACCGGATCGTCCTGAAGCGAGCGAGCGGCGTGCCGGGATTCATGGCGGCCGCCCGCCTGGTCGACAAAGCCTCCGCCGGATCGAAGGCGCCGGCGAAAAAGGGCGCACACAAGATCACATGCAAGGCGACCGCCCGCCCACAACCGACCGTCGGAGCGAAGGGACCGGTTTTCCCGGAAATGCAGAAGGTATGGGACACCCCCGCGGCGCCGCCTGCAAAACCGCATCCGGACAAGGCAATCGAAACCGCATTCCGCAAGGCCGAACTGCACGGGCGCCAGGCCAACGAGCAATTCTTCCGCTGCCGCAAGTTCGTCGAAGGCTGGCTGAACCTGGCCGACAAGAAAACGGGCCTGATCCCGAAGAACCTCGGTCGCCATCGCGATATCTGGAACGCCAAGGACTCGGCGGCAGACAACTACCCCTACATGGTGCTCACCGCCGCACTGACCGACCGCAAACTGTTCGACGGACGCATGCTCGACATGCTCCGCACGGAAACCAGACTCACCAGCCGCATCGGTCGCCTGCCGGATACCTGGTCGTTCTCGAAGCAGGCATTCGCATCGGATAAGCCCAACCTCGATTCGATCATCTTCGGGGCCTCGGAGTACGTCAAAGACGGTCTGCTGCCCCTTACCGAATGGTTGGGCGCCAGCCCGTGGTCGCAGCGGATGATCGGCATCGTGGACGATATCTTTGCAAACGCCAAGATCGAAACGCCTTACGGCAAGATCCCGTCGACGAACATCGAAGTCAACGGCGAGATGCTCCAGTCGCTGTCGCGCATCTACTGGATGACGGGCGACAGGAAATACCTCGACTGGGCGATCATCCTGGGCGATTACTATTTGCTGGGCGATCATCATCCGACGAAGAATCTGACGTCGCTGCGTCTCCGCGATCACGGATGCGAGATAACAGACGGTTTGGCGGAACTTTACGTGACCGCCAGTTTCGCGAGACCCGAGAAAGCCAAGGCCTACCGCGCCCCTATCCACGCGATGTTCGACCGGATTCTCGAAGTCGGCACGAACGCCCACGGGATGATGTACGACACGATGAATCCCAAGACGGGCAGTCACTCTCACGGCCTGTGCGACACGTGGGGGTACAACTACAACGGTATCTACGCGGTGTACATGGTCGACAAGACGCCCAAGTACCGCGCCGCGGTGCGTAAAGTGCTGTCCAACCTGAACCCGCACTACAAGAACCATCCATGGCGCGGGGCCGATTCTTACGCCGACAGCATCGAAGGCGCCATCTGCCTGTTCAATCGCGAGCGCATCGCGACGGTCGAAGACTGGCTCGACAGCGAGATCAAGGACATGTGGCGCCCGCAGCGGTCCGACGGCGTGGTCGAGGGGTGGCACGGCGATGGCAACAGCGCCCGCACGTCTATCATGTACGCCCTCTTCAAGACCCAGGGCATGCACCTTCGCCCCTGGCGCAAGGACGTTCGGATCGGCGCGGTCATGCAGGATGAAAAACTCTGCATCAGCCTTATCGCCGCCGAGGCGTGGTCGGGCAAGATCATTTTCGACCGCCCGCGCCACAAGGTCCAGATGCATCTGCCGATTGAATATCCGCGGATCAACCAGTTCCCCGAATGGTTCGCGCCGGACGCAAAAAGCAGTTGGAAGGTCTCGCCTGCCGGCAACTCATTTACCGGCGCGCAGTTACAGACCGGTATCGCAATCGAACTCAAAGGCGGCGCGGAGATGCGCCTGATCGTCTCGCCGGGCTAGAGATTCCAGGCCCTGGCGAATGCGGCGAAGCTTCGGTCGTAGGTCTTCTCTGCTTCGGGGGGGAAACAGCAACCGGGCAATTGCTTGCTCTTGAGGTGATATTGAATGCAGTCGCAGCAGGCGCCCTGGCGCTCGCAAGAGGTATACGTGCAGGTGCAGAAGTCGAGGTTTTTGTCTTTCTTCAAACAATCAGCCATTGGTGCGTTCCTTGTTTCTGAAATTTCCTATCGTGTGATCATCGTCCTGATCTTCTGGGCGTCCTTGGTTTGTCCGGCGGTTTCCAGCAGGGTGGCCAGGCGGCTTGCGATAATGTAGTAGGATGTCTGACCGGTAAATGCGGTGGACGCCTTGCCGGGTTTTTTGGCGGCCTTGAACAGCTTGGTGTACATCGCTATAGCAAGCTTCTTATGCCCGGCGTCCACGAGCAGTTTCTCTGCTTTTCCCGCTGCCATGGTGACGATATCGGCCACGTCGACATTTCGCAGGGCGGCAGCCTCGTAGAACTTCAGGGCGCTTGCGGGCTTGCTCTGCTTTGCATAATCGTCACCGCATGCGATCATGATTCGTCCCTGGAGGTCGCGTCGGGAAGCGTATACGCTCATCGCTTTCTTGTAGACATTCATCCTGCCCTTGGGGTCCGGGAGGGATGGCACGATGCGCATGACCATTTCGCAACTGTAGTCGGGGTAGACCTTGGCAGTTCTGGAGATCAGCACGTCAAAATACTTGCCGAGATGCGAGACTTTCAGCATGTCGCGACTCTCTCGCAATTCGATGATAAAGTCCCAGACCGGTCTGTGCGCAAGATTGTAGTTAATAGCGTCAGTGAGGAATCCCTCAACGATTCCCATGTCGATCTTAATAGTCGCCTCAGGTGGTTTCGCCATGGGCGATGTCCCGAAGCGCTTCTTGTGCAGCGCCGCAAGTGCCTGCAGATCCTTCAGGTCGGCCGGTTCGGCCGCATTGGCTACATCCGCCGCCAACACCGCAAGCTGCGTAGCGGTATCCGCATCCTCCCGCCTCGAGGGGGGCAGCAGCGCCGCGGCGCCTTCGAGCATCAGTTCACAATCGAGCAGTCTGCGTCCGTTTGCGGGATTCTGCACATCGCCCACGAAGTACTTCTGTTCGGCGTATCGACCGGTGCTGGAGTCCCAACCGGCCGCTCGACCTCTCCGTTTGCTGATGAAACACATCATCCACGCATGATAGACTCCGCCGCCACCTCTCCCGCCGACGATTTTCGCCGGTATGCCCAGGGCCTTGCATACCTCCGAGGAATAGTAAGCCTGCTCGATACACACCCCGCCGACTTTCCGCAGGTTCGGAAGCGTGAACGCCAGCTTGGATATCTTCTTCGGATCGCCCTTCTCGAAGTGGTCCGTGTCGTACTTCAGATCGAAATAGGCCTTGGCGGGATTGGGATACCTGTTGTACCTGCCATACGCCCAGAGGCGTTCGGCGATGCTCAGTCGCGTGTCGGTGAGGTATCGCGACAGCTCGTAAGGCATGGTCTTGAGGTCATACCGCATCTTCCGAGTGGTATAGTACGCAAATGACTCCGCAAGCGACGCCGGGGAGGGCTGCTCGTGATAGTATCGCGCCGCACGGCTCGTCGCAAACGCCGTCACGAGTTCGGGAAACGCCAGGAGCTTCTTGTCTCCAACACTCTTGAGTTGGGCAACGGCGTTCAACGAATCGGCCGGTTCGCCGACGTCCTGCATCCCGCGAAACAACACTCGCGACAGCCCGCGATTGGCCACAAGCCATTTGAACAACTCCTTACCGTCCTTGAACATACCGGACCGGGCGGCAAGCCTGGCCTGGGTCTCGGTGTGCTGGAACTTCAACTTCATCGCCACTTTTCCATACTCGCAGGCCCGCAGCACGTAGACCAGATCGATCATCACTGCCATGTCCTGAACCTTGCCCGTTGAAAGACGCCCCAGAATGGCGCCTTTGATCCGGGCTGACAGTGCGTCGAACTCGCCGTTTTCTACCGACCGGTCCAACTCGGAGAGAGCTATCTTGCTCAGCCAGGCGTCATCGGCGCAGGCGATTGATACGCCCGGAATACCGGCCCGGACGCCAAGACAAAGCAACATGGCAGACACCGCAATACGGTTACGTGCAGATTTCACTGAGTAATCCCTTCCGGGCAAATTCCCGTATCACATTATCCGCCCTGGACACAACCGAAGCAAGAAAAAGCGACGCCTCAGGATACCCCTTGACCCGCTTTATCGCGGGCGGGGACGGTCACCCAGAGGGCGAACATCACCGCCGCCACCACCGGCCAGACGACTATCGCCCAGACGGGCGAAGGTGACAAACCCCCTCCGGCGCCACGCGGGGCTGCAACGTCCCACGCCTGCATTACCGGGCAAAGCTTCCATAAAGTTTCGTGCCAACCGGCCGCCGGAAAAAACTCCCGCGCCACATACCACAACCACGGAAGGCCTGTTGCGATGAAAACCGAAATGAACATTATCGCCGAATTCCCGGCTTTGTGTGACGCCAACCACACGCCGCAGACCCACGCCATCGGCCAGAGCGCACAAACATACCCCATCCCGCGAATCGCGTCGGAAGGAACCGAACCACTCAACCACACTGCCGGAACGAAGAACGCGGCGCCCGAAAGCGTCCAGAAAAGCGTCTCGATAACCGTATCGGGCCACCATCGCTCTCCGCGTTCGAACGAAGCGCGAAACACGACAATCACCGGATACACCACCAGGTAGAACACCACCTGTGCAATCACCAGGGTCTGAACGGCCGGGGTTAACGACGGAGAGTATGGGTCGACAGAAACCCTGATGCTACCAGGCCAGAGACCGACAGCCAAACCGATCAGCATCGCGGTAAGGTAGACGAGCCCCGCCGGACGCCAGGGGGCATTCAAAGCACCGCCGGCGCCGGGCGATTCTTCAGCAATATTTCGATTGGCGCCGCGGGGGTTCATTCATAGGGATCTTCAAGCTGCAGGTTCAGACCCGGCGTGCCCGCAAGTCTGCCGTGATACCTCGCGACATGATCGTCCAGGGCTCGCATCTTCTGCCGGGTCGACACATTGTAGTCGATACCGTCGAGATGTGGAAACCGCCCGAACTTGAAGTCCGAATTTCCCGCCGAGAACGACAGGTGCGGCGCGACCGTGCTGCGGCGCCCGGCGTAATTCCTGGCGTCCACGCGATCGACTTCCTGGGCATACTTGCGGCTCTTCAGCAGCGCCGCAAGCCTCAGACCACCGGAGTCGGTGAGGGCCCTGGTGTCCCACAACTGTCCCGGTGGAGGCGGAGGCGGGTCCATGTCACTATCAAGCTCGATAACGATGTAGTGAATGCGCCACGGTTTGGCGTTTGTGGGCACGTCGGCAAGTTCTATGAAATCTTCCTGGTGGGCCTTCTTCCCGTCACGTCCGGGGATGATCGCTGTCCAGCGGGGAACTTCCGGTTGTTTGCGCGAATCCCTCAGGCGGACGCCCTGGTCGTCGACGAAATAAAATCGCCCCCGCCAGGCCACCATCGCCGCCGGTTTGCGGAACTCGCAGTCAACCCGCACGAAAGGCCTGCCGTCGGCGTCACGCGCCTTCCGCACAGATAGCACCTTGCGCACCCACGGGTTGGAGGCCGCACGGGCCGCTATAGTATCCGTCAGGTCCATATCATCGTACCGAGCTGTGCTGTTGGTGGCGAAAGATTTGGCGATTCTGTAAGCCAGTTCCGCCGGCATCCAGGACGGGTGCCCGGACACCTGCAAACGCACCGGCGTGTTCCGAACGGGAATGGCAGTCTCGCGAACGTGCGATTCAAGCTGTTGCATTCCCCATCCAGCCGCTACAACAATGAGGCACAGGACTATGATGCGCATAAACATTCGCAACGCTCCGGCCTTGTGGTCGAAACTCATGCCATCCCACCATCGGCGAAGGAATGAAGGGCCTGAGGCCTTGCGCGAAGTTCGTCTGCGAGTTGTTCTTGTCTTCCGTGACATATCAGCCTTCCTTACATCTTTTCCACACTGACGGGCATCCCAGCGTCGCGCAGCTATCTGTTCATTGCCATTGCCGCAATACCGTCAACCAGTTTCTCAAAGCTTATCCCGGCGGCTGCGGCGGCCTTGGGAATCAGCGAATGACTCGTAAATCCGGGGATCGTGTTGATCTCCAGAATATTCGGCACGCCGTCCTGATCGAGAATAAAATCCACCCTCGACAGGTCGCGGCAACCCAATATACGATGGGCCTTGATCGCATCTCCCCGCATGCGCCTGACGGTCTGCTCGTCCAGACCGTGATCCAAGACATACTCGGTGCCCGCATCGTCATCATACTTGGCCCGGTAGTCGTAGAACTCCCCGTCGGGAACGATCTCCACCACCGGTAGCGCGACGTTTGAGATTATGCCCACGGTAAACTCTCGTCCCGGCAGGTAGCGTTCGAGCATCGCCCGAGAGTATTTATCGAGCAAGCCTTCCAAAACCGCGTCGCGCTGCCGGGGGTCGGCGGCGATCGTAATATCGACACTGGAACCGCCGTCAACGGGCTTCAGTACGACCGGAGGGGGGAGTTCCTCGAGCCACCGGGCGACCTGATCGGCAGAGTGAAACTCCTCGACGATCATCCAATCCGGAGTGGTAAGCCCCCCCCGCTTGAGTATCTGTTTGGCCGCCGCCTTGTCCATGCCCAGGCGGCTGGCGCGTTCGTCCGAACCGGTGTATCGCAATCCGCGCCGCTCGCAGAGCATCTGGACCTCACCGGACTCGCCAAAATCGCCGTGCAGTGCGATGAAGACAACATCCATTCCCTCGCGATCGAGGGCGGTGACGTCCTGTGGAGAAATGTCGGCACGGGTTACCTGATGCCCGGCGGTCTCCAGAGCCTCGGCGACAGCCGCACCGCTGAGCAGCGATATCTCGCGTTCCGACGACGGTCCACCCATCAGGACGGTGATGTCCAGGGCTCGGGCTGTTTGGGGCAAATCAATCACACTGCCATCCTTGGCTGCGACGGTTTCATCCATAAATCACCAAACCTCTATTTCCATCTCCAGATATACCTGCGAATTTTTGTAAACGGTCTCACGAATCGTGTTGATGAGTTTCAGCACGTCCGAAGCCTTGGCGCCCTGGTCGACAAGGATGAAGTTTGCATGCTTGTCAGAAACGAACGCCCCGCCGACGCGCCGGCCTTTCAGACCGGAACGGTCGATTAGCGCTCCGGCCGACAGACCGCGCGGGTTTTTGAAGATGCATCCGGCATTGCGGTGGGCAAGAGGCTGGGTGTTCTTCTTGTATATCCAGATCTGCTTGACCTGTTTGAGTATTCTGTGCGGATCGTCCTCGGACAGCGTGAAAACGGCTGACAGTATGAACGGTGCGTTGATGTTTGAACTTCTGTAAGCGAAAGCGAGGTCCGGGCGGTGGCGGGTGAATACCTCACCGTCGGCGCCCATGACGTCCACTGACTGGATAACGCTTCCGATGTCTCCGAAGGCGCCGCCGGCGTTCATTTTGACGCACCCGCCGATGGTTCCGGGTATTCCGGTAAGGCATTCCATTCCAGCCAGTCCGTCGCGGACGCACCGCAACACCAGCTTGCCCATATCCGCGCCGGCGTTGGCGTGAAGCCCGCCTTCGATGATCGTGGTTTTCCGGAAGTACTCTCCGGCCAGGTGGATCACGGCGCCCCTGACGCCGCCATCGTCGATCAGGACGTTCGCGCCGCTTCCGAGAACGTACATCGGTATTTCGTTTTCGCGGCAGCGTTTGACAACTTCGCCGAGTTCCTCGATAGTAGTCGGCTCGATGTAATAGGTAGACGGTCCGCCGAGCTTCAGCCAGGTGCGTGGCGCAAGCGGGTAGTCGGTCTTAACGATCTTCTCTAAGCCAGTGAACAATTTCATCAGCCACTTCCCAGACGTTTCCTGCTCCCATGGTGACCACGAGGTCTCCGGTTTCCACGATATCCTTCAGGTGCGTCACGATTTCCTTGAACGACTTGAGGTAAACCGCCTCGCCTCCGTGCAGGCGAATCTGTGCAACAAGGTCGTTCGAGCAAATGTAATCCTTCTCGCGCTCGGAGTCTCGGACAAAATAAATATCGGGCACTATAACTTCGTCAGCCTCGCCGAAACTGCGGGCGAAATCCTTAAGCTGGAACCGCGTGCGGCTGTGCTGGTGAGGCTGAAACACGCATATCAGACGCTGCGGCTTGTAGTAGTCTCGAATCGCCTTGAGCGTAACCTGTATTTCCGTGGGATGGTGGGCGTAATCGTCAATAACGGTAACGCCCCGATCCACGGTTTTAAGCATCATGCGCCGCCGTGCGCCGGTGTACTGCTCGAGGAGGCGGGCCATTTCGTCGGCGCCGACCCCGGCGTGATGCAGTATCGCAACGGCCGCTAGTGAATTATACGCATTGTACCGGCCGGGCAGCGGAACTTTCAGGCGGCAGAACTGCTGCTGTTTCATCATTACGGTCATGATCTCCAATCCGTCTTCGTCGTGCAGGTCGGTGGCCTGCCACGTGCATCCGTCGGACAAACCGAAAGTCTCGACCTCGGCAGAGGCGTCCGAAACGCACTTGAGCGCATCACGATCGTCAACGTTAACCACAATAATCCCGTCGGGAGGGACTTTCGCGACAAACTGCTTGAATGCTTCGATTATCTCGTCGATGTCCCGATAGCAATCGGGATGATCTTCCTCGACGTTGAGGATAGCGGCGTATTTGGGCGCGAGGTTCAGGAAGCTCCTGTCGAACTCGCATGCCTCAGCCACGAAATGCCTTCCCTTGCCCACGCCGCTGGGTCCGCCGAGCTGGTCCACGGTGGCGCCCACGACGAAGCTCGGGTCGAACCCCGCAGTTTTGAGGACGTAGGCAACCATACCCGTGGTGGTGCTCTTACCGTGGGTTCCGGCGATAGCGATCCCGGTGCTCCGGGCCATCACGCGCCCGAGCATCTGGCTGTACTTGATGACCTCAATACCGCGATCTGCCGCGGCGATCAGTTCTGGATTACCCTCGTGAATGGCCGCCGAGTAGACCACCAGTTCGCAATCAGCAGGAATGTTATCGGCGCACTGTCCGATGCTGACCGCCATACCGGAGGCGACCAGGCGGGCCGTAGCGGCGCTGGAGGCCATGTCAGATCCGCTGATAATCGCGCCCCGCCGCCCCAGCATCTCGGCCAGCGCCCGCATACCGCAACCGGCGATACCGATCATGTGAATATGGAGCGTGGCAAACGGGCTCGAGACCGTATCTACCGGATCGAGCTGTTCTTGTTTCGTCGTGTCCGCACCTTCAGGCATATCCGCTTTGCTACCCTTCATCTAACTCCTGCGCAATAACCCACATGCCCGTCCTCCTTGGGACGCGACCATGCATGGCTCTATATACTCTATCGCCCCACAGAAGCCAAATCCTTTAAGGCGAGATTCGAGATTCACCCCGAAAACTGTGGTCTCGCTCGATCGAAACAGCCCACAGATAGCTTATCTGTGGGCTCTGGTCTGGAGACACGCGGCGCACCGCCGCATCTACTATGATCCGAGCATCCAGTCTGCGACGTCTTTCGCGGCGTTGGGACGTGCCATTGACGCCGCTGAGGTTCGCATCGATTCCAGGCGGTCCGAATCGCTCATGAGAACGATAAGGTGCTCGCGAAGCATGCGGGCATTGGTCGCGCCAGCGGCGGCGTCGGTGCATATAATCGCCGCTCCGCACTCTTCCAACGGAGCCGCGTTCAGGCGTTGGTGCTCGTCAGCATGATATGGATAAGGCATTATTATTGCAGGAGTTCTGCTGGCAGCTAGTTCAGCGGCGGTAGACGCCCCGCCTCTACAAAGGGCAAGGTCCGCAACCGCATACGCCAGGTCCATTCGGTCGCAGTAGTTCAGCACGGTTGACGGTATGGCCTGGCCTGGGGTCGGGTCGGTCACTTCGGTCACTTGTGACAGACCCGTCACGTGAAGCATCTGCCAACTGTCCGCCAGCTCGCCCAGATCATCGTCGAGCATTGCAACGGCTTCGTTTATGGTCGCCGCCCCCTGGCTACCGCCGTTGACCAGTAGCGTCTTGCGCCCGGGATCCAGCGAGAAGTGTTCAATCGCCTCGTTGCGATCTGCTTGTGCAAACCCGCGGCGAATGGGGCATCCTACGGTTCTGACGCGGGGGGCTATATCGGGTGCGAATCCGGCGGTTGTGGAATCGAACTGCGTGAACACGACATCGACGTATTTCCCCAGATACTTGTTCGCTTTTCCCGGTACGGCATCGGGATTAAGCATGGCTGTACGGATGGCGGCTTTGGATGCCTCCTTAACGAGAGGTGCAGCGGCAAAGCCTCCGGTTCCCAGCACAGCCGCCGGCTTGAGGTCTCGCAGCAGGGTGCGGGCGAGCTTCCGGCTGCGCCACCACGAAAGGAGGAATCCGGGCGCCGAACGAAGGCGCCTGGGCAGCGGTCGAATCGGCTGAGGAACCATGGCGTAATCCAGCGACGCCAGGACGCGCCTGTCTATGGGCCTGTTGCTGCACGCGAAGACCACCGCCGCATCGCCTTTGGCTTCGAGCAATTGCTCAGCCACCGCCAGCGCGGGATACAGATGCCCTCCGGTCCCACCACCGGCGAAGATGTACGTCGGTCTGCTCACGAATAATGCTCCGGTGTCCCGATGAAATATAAAGGGTAAAGGGACCAATGCGCCGCGGAACTATCCATCGGGTGGTTGGGAAATCTGTTCGCGTTTGGCCCCGGCGGAGACTGAAACTATCAGCGATGCGGCGCCTGCGGTAACCAGCAGTGCGGTCCCGCCCACCGAGACGAACGGAAAGCTCATTCCCGTCGGAGGGGCCGCAACGGTGTCGACGGCTATATGGAGGATCATCTGGATGGCTATCATGGCGCCCAGCGCACCGGCGAGGATGTACCCGAAGCGATCGGGAGCCTTTATCGCGGACTTGCGGGCGAACCATATCCACATTATCACCAGCCCCATCAGCAGTACTGCGCCGACGAATCCCCATTCCTCGCTGAAACTCGCGAATATGAAATCCGTGCTGCGTTCGGGCAGGTACTGCTGTTTCACGATACCCCTTCCCAGCCCCTTACCGAACCATCCTCCCGTCAGAATCGCAAGGAGGCTCTGGCGAGGCTGGTATGCGCTTGGGTTGCTCATGCACCATGGATCTATCATGGCGCTGATTCGCTCCATGCGTCTTGCATCGGTCGTTACAAAGTACCAGAATCCTCCCGCCCCGGCGACGATCAGGCCCGTAAGCGCATACCACCGAACCCCGGCGATGAACATCGTCAACCAGACCGCCGCCGCCATTATCACTGCAGTACCAAGGTCCTGTGTCACCACCAGGCCAAGGCAGAGCGCCGTGACCACCATGGCCGGCAGGAATCCCCTTACGAAACTGCGCCCCTGGGTCCGCTCGCGGGAGAACCATGCCGCGAGGAATATCAGCAGCGCGATCTTGAGCAATTCGGAAGGTTGAAAGATACCGAAGGGCGAAGGTCCGAGCTTCAACCACCGCAGCTTGTGGTTCCGTACGTGACCCAAGGCGGGAACGTACACCAGTGCGGCCAGTATTATCGCGACCAGCAATACCGCCGTCGCCACCACAGGCCACTTTGAGGGCTTACCGCCCAGCCAGCGATACCTGAAATGCCAACCGAAGCACATGATAAGGGCGGCGGTCACCGCAAACAGGGTGTGTCGCATATCGCTGCGAGCGTGCCACGCGCTGGTATTTGGCAAGACACCGGCAAGTGCGGAATGCACCGCAACTATACCAACGGCGAGCATCGCCAGCGTAACAACTATCAGACCGCTTCCCGCTGAATTTTCCGCCAGTGGCAGTGTGAACAGTTCATTGTCGCCGCGTGCCATAGAACGCTCCATGCGACCATTCGGGGTCTATCTAAGTTTCAACGTCGCAAAAGCAATTGCCGCAAAAATGATTCCCAACACCCAGAATCGTATCACGACTTTCGTCTCGGCCCACCCGCCAAGGTGGAAGTGGTGGTGCAGTGGCGCACAGCGGAAGATGCGTTTACCCGGAAGTCCCGGTCCGGGGCGCGTCCACTTGAAATAGCCCACCTGCATCAACACGCTGAGTGCCTCCATCACAAACACCCCTCCGATAATCAGCAGCAGAAGTTCGTGACGGATGACCACCGCAATATATCCAATCAGCCCGCCCAGCGGCAGGGAGCCGGTATCGCCCATGAACACCTGTGCCGGCGGCGCGTTGTACCACAGGAAACCCAGCGTCGCGCCAAACATCGCCGAGCACAACACGGTTATCTCCGCCGCACCGGGAATGGGTGGAAGGTTGAACACGCCGGCCCAGCTCCGCACACCGGCAAGCCATGACAAGACCAGCAACACCATCATCACAATGCACACACACCCCGAAGCCAACCCGTCCATACCGTCGCTCAGGTTCACCGCATTGCTCGTGCCCACCATCGTAAGCACCGCGATGATAACGTACAACACAAGCGGTAGCGCTATCGGCGTCGCGCTGAACGGAAAATAGAAATTGCGGGCCGCTTCGCTCTGGCGACCGTAGGACCACATGTAGATCGACAGCAAAACGGCCAGACCGATCTGGAAGAGAATCTTCTCCCATGCCTTCAGACCGTCGCGCGAGCCTTTACCCGCTGAATGACGCAACTTGATCCAATCGTCAACCCCGCCCAGCACGCCCAACCAGACCAGCGCGAACAGCGCCATTCGGATATACATGTTCCCCAGATTCGCAAAGATCACCACCGAGACAAAGATCGCCGCAACAATCAATATCCCGCCCATGGTTGGCGTATTGGATTTGTGCCTTGTCAGTTTGTTGAGATCGGCATGGTCGAATTGCACCTGGTCGCCCAGACGACGCCGAATCAGAAAGCGGATAACTCCGGGCCCCCAGAAGATCACCAGCAGAAAGCTCAGCACACCGGCGCCGGTTATGCGCAGTATCAAGCCTTCGTACGAACCGACCAGACGCTTGGTCAGAACAATCGCCAGCACCACCAGGATGATGCGAATTGCTGCATTTCTGTAAAACCTTTGAATCAAAGCGGTTTATTCCTTCCCTGCATCCTCGAAACCATTCCGAATGGTATCGACCAGGCGTTCCATGCCCATTGACCGCGAACCTTTCACCAATACGGTGTCTCCGGGTTCCAACAGGGCGACTACCTCGGTGAAAAGATCTTCCACCGAGTCGAAACTCAACGTTTCGACGTCGCATGCGTCGGCGCCCATTGCAATATATCGACCCAGAGTCCCGACACCAATGAGCAAATCCACACCGCCGCGAGCCAACTGCATACCCCCCTGGCGGTGAAACTCCTCAGCCGCCTCGCCCAGTTCAAGCATGTCGCCGGCGATGAGCACGCGGCGTGAGGCCTCGGCGCCGCTGAGCACCTCACCGGCCGCGGCGAGGCTGGACGGATTGGCGTTGTATGCGTCGTTAATTATCGTTATCGGACCGCATTGAATCCATTCCAGACGCATCGGAACGCCGGTAAAATCGGACAGTTCTCCCGCCGCCTCCGCCGGGTCAATCCCCATCCGCTGCGCTACGGCGACGGCGGCCATCGCATTCAATGCATTGTGCGATCCGGTCACCGACAACTCCACGTGCAGGCGCCCGTTTATCTCGAAAACGCATCCACGTCCTACCGTCCGGTAGTCGCTCAGGCGAAGTTGACATTGCTCTGTCCGCCCGAACTTGATCATCCGCCCGTCATATGCTTTGGCGGCGCGATTGAGTTCGGCGCTGTCGCCCCAGACCACGGCAAGGGCATCATCGGCGAGCATGCCCAGCATGGACGCCTTTTCCACTGCCACGTTCTCCAGTGATCCAAGCTTCTCCAGGTGCGTCGGACCTATCGAAGTGATTACGCCAATGTTGGGACTGGCCATGCGGGACAGATGGCGAATCTCGCCCGGTGAATTCGAACCGATCTCGCAGACAACGTAGTCGTCGTTGCGCATCACCCCCAGGAGCGTCAGCGGAACGCCGATATCGTTATTGAAGCTCTTGGGACTCGCCGAACCGGTAAACCGCCTGCTGAGAATGTGGTCTATCATCCGTTTTGTGGTGGTTTTTCCGTTTGAGCCCGTTACGGCGATGACGGTGGTAACGCTCGCCTTCCCGCGGTGCTCAACTGCCAGTGCGCCCAGAGCCTTGACAGTGTCATCAACGGTGATCATACCGGCGCCGAATCTCTTGTCGCTTTCATCGGCCAGTCCGACCTGACATCCGTCGATATCGACCATCGCGGCGATGCATCCGGCATGTGCGGCCCGATCGAGAAAATCGTGCCCGTCGAAGTTCTTACCCCGAATCGCCACAAACATGTCACCGGGCTCGGCGGTTCTCGAGTCGATAGAAACACCCTCAACGGTAACGTCGACACCTTCGCTGCACCACCTTCCCTGGACACTACGTCGGATTTCGTCAATGGTCATCGGAATCATTGGTCTTCCTCGCGATCCCTGATTATTTCGGCGGCCACCTGCACATCACTGAACTCGATACGCCGGCGGTCGATTTCCTGATAAGTTTCGTGTCCTTTACCGGCCACCAGCACAATGTCCCCGATTTCGGCCTGACCAATCGCCAGCGCGATTGCCTCCCGCCGATCAACGCAAACATCGCAGCGACCGATGTCTCCGGTATCCACGCCGGACAGCACCTCGTTTATTATAGCTTGCGGATCTTCGCCCCTGGGATTGTCGCTCGTTATCACCACGCGGTCGGCAAGCCTGAGGGCAACGGAGCCCATCCTAGGCCGCTTGGTGCGATCGCGATCGCCCCCGCAACCAAAGACGACTATCAACCGCCCCCGCTTGATTCCGTTAAGTGCCGACAACACATTCTCTAACGCATCATCAGTGTGCGCGTAGTCCACGAAAACCCGGTAGTCGCCGCATCCGCCCACGGGCTCCAAACGCCCGGGCACAACCGGCGCCGAAGCCAAAGCCATGCCAATCGCTTCCAGGTCAACACCGAGGGCCTCGCCGGCGGCGAGAGCGGCAAGGCAGTTCATGACGTTATGCGTGCCAATCAGCGGACTTCTGACCTCAACTCCCCCGCCCGCAGTCGAAACATTAAAACAAGCCCCAGCGTCGTCAAGACTTACAATTTGTCCGACACAGTCGCACTCGCTATCCAGACCGTAGAAGCTCACCGAAGCGCCCGCCTTCCGGGCGACCCGGGCCATCTCATCAGCGTATTTATCGTGGTGGTTTATCACGGCCACAGCACCGGGGCTTAGCGATTCAAACAACCGACGCTTGGCGCTGACGTACTCGTCCATCGTCTTGTGATAGTCAAGATGATCGCCGCTTATGTTCGTAAACACCGCCACGCGAAAGTCCATCCCGGCAGTTCTGTTCTGATCGAGGGCGTGGCTGGAGACTTCCATCACCAGGTGCGTTCGACCGGCGAGGACCATTTCGGCAGTTGCGCCGGCGAGAGTTACCGGATCCGGCGTCGTTGCGTTTGCCTCCAGAAATCGCCCACCGAGATTGTATCCGACGGTTCCCAGCAGAGCCGACTTATACCCAGCCGCTTCAAGGATGTTGAATATCAGGTGGGCTACGGTCGTCTTTCCATTAGTGCCCGTAACACCAACGTTCACGAGCTTTCTCGCCGGGTTGCCTGCAATCCCCTGCGCCAGATGACCGAGCGCGCTGTGCGTGTCGTCAACAACCGCTCGCGCCACCGAGTCAGGGACGTTTGTCGCATCCTCGCAGACAACCGCGGAGCATCCGGCGGCGACCGCGTCGGAGATGAAGTCGTGTCCGTCATGCTGCCCGCCCCGCACGGCGACAAAACACGCGCCGGGTCCGACATCTCTGGAATCGTACACCACTGCAACGACTTCGGCGTGACCGGTCGAGCTGTTTGTGCTCAGTCCTGCTGATGTCAGCAACTTGTCAAACTGCATGGTATTGCGATCTCAGCCTAATTAAAAGGTCGCCCGGGATCACCGTGCAACAAGCACGGCGAGAGCCCGGGCCGACGCTGGGTTTCGTCCCTTGGGGTATCGGAGAATCTCAGCGTACTGTAGCGGCTGACGCAATACCGATGCCCTTATCAGGATGAACCTTCATGTACGTTAATGACCTCTCAAGCACCTGTTTGACGAACGGGGCAGCTATCGTTCCGCCGTAGTATGCTTTCGAACGATCCGGCCAGTAGACCGAAATTACGCACAGTAGCCTGGGCTCGTCGACCGGCGCCCCGCCGACGAAGCTGCCGGTATACGCCCCGTCGATATAACCGCCCAATCCGGCGATCTGGGCGGTTCCGGTCTTACCGAAACTCGTCCACTGCTTCATCCGGCATCGCTTGCCCGTTCCCCGCTCGACTACCTGCTGCATGATGAGGCGGGTTTGCCTGGCGATCTTCGGACTGAAGAGCGGGCGGACCACCTTCCTGCCTCCAACATACAGCACCTTACCCTCCGGGTCGACTATCCGATCGATCAGGCGCGGTTTGAGCAGCAGACCATCGTTGGCTATCGCCGAGAACGCCATCGCCAGTTGCAGCGAGGTGACCGCCATCTCCTGCCCGAACGGTACGCGCGGTGTGCTGTAGGTGTCCCAGTCTTTAAGCTTGCGAATCAGCCCGGGTTCCTCCCCCGGAAGCGGGATGCCCGTTTTCTGACCGAAGCCGAATTTCGTAACCCACGCGTGCAGCCTCTTGTTGCCCAACTTACCGCCAAGCTTGGCCATTAGCGTGTTGATCGACAGGACAACACCGTCGATAACGCTCTTCATACCGTAGCTCTTACCGTGGTCGGTGATCTTTCCACCGCGAGGCGGTCTGTAGAGACCGTTCTCGCAGAATATCATGGTGTCCCAGTTGACCACTCCTTCGCTGACCGCGGCGGCGGCGAACAGCGGCTTGACGACACTACCGGGCTCGAAAGGCATGATTACGGCGCGATTGGTCGCAACGGATCCCGGTCGGTCAGAGGTGTTCGGGTCGAAATTCGGTACTGAGTACATCGCCAGCACCCGCCCGGTCTTCGGGTCGACGACCACACCGGTCGCCCAGGTCCTGGGACCACCGTATTGAGCGACCGAGGCGCTGACGGCCTCCTGGAGGTAGTTTTGGATAACGGCATCGAGACACAGGAAGACGTGGTTACCGTCCTTCGGCGGGACGCTCTTTCCCGGTAGCAGGCGTACCGCCCGGCGTGCGGCATCGACGAGTATTTCGCGCTTACCGTCGTGGGCTGTCAGATGCCTGTTCATCGACAGTTCCAAACCGCCGCCCGGCTTTCCGTCGCGCATCCGGAACCCCACGACGCTACCGGCCAGGTCCCCGCACGGATAACCTCGTACCCACTGGTATTCCACGCCGATGGCCTGGTTTTTCAGAGCTTTGATTGCAGCCAGTTGTCCCGAAGTGATTTCCCGGCAGGGGTTCTCCTTGATCGGTGCATACTTCTTTCCGCGACGCGCCATGAGCGTATCCTGGACCGTCAGGGGCTCGACACTGAGCGCATCGCCAACACCGGAGGCTACTTCGGCGATTTCATAATCTTCCAGAAGTGACGGATCGACAAAACACGTCGGCGCCTGCCTGCTTGTGGCAAACAGGACCGGGCGATTATGGGCGGTGGCATATATGTTGCCCGTCCTTGCCGGGATCCTGATAACGTATCGCTGCTGACGCTGGACCATATCCCGGGCCTTGTCGCCATACACGGTCCGCATGTGCCACAGGCGCACACCGAGCGCAACGAGAATAAGCGCCATCCCTCCGAAGACGATATTGTGCCGCCACTTTGGTCCCGCCTGCCCTTCCATCAGTTTCTTATCCTCTGAGTATTCCGCAACCGGCGCCGCTCGGCCGGACCGGCCAGACGCACCGGCTCCATCTGGCGGTCAGTATCTATATCCATCGTTCTGACGCGATCGGCGACCTGCCTGGGACTGGTGAGGTAGCCAAGGTCGCTTTCCTGCTGTTGTGCAGTGCGCCTCAGGATGACGTGCTCAGTCTCAAGGCTCAGCAGTTCGTGCCTCGCAATGCTCTCGCGCTTGCGAAGGTGAACGAGCCCCACTCCAATACCAGCCATGCACGCTATAACAAAGCACAGTCGCATAATGGAAACCTTTTCGGTCTGTTGATCGCTAGTTGGGAATCACGATCTTTACGCCTACCCCCAGCGAGTCAGGAGTCCGCAGAACGTTGCGGTTGGCGTTGAATATCTTCATGACGGCTTTGCGGCTTGGCGTGCGATAGAACTTCCGCGCAATAGCCGTAAGGTTGTCTCCAGAGCGCGTGACGTACGTTCGCCCGTGGTCCGCTCGCCGCCTCACGCCATGTGCGGCAGCGAATTCTTCGGCCGTCATCTCTCTGGCATCGCCGCTGCCCGCCGGTCTCTGCGCCGGTACCGCGGGACGCTGCGCCGTGCGGGTCGGCGGGGTTTGAGCGGTCCCCGCGGTATGTGCGGGCTGCTGACGTCGCGGGGGCTGCTGGGCGCCTGCGGTGGCGGATCCCGGAGTCTGCGTGCGTGCGATCAGGGGCACTTCCCGGCGCTCGATCCGCTGTTGCGGTGGAGGTGTAACCGGCGCCGAAGCGTAGAAACCTCTCGATTTGCGGTCCGGTTTGGCTTCCGGTGCTTCGCCCGACGTGCCGAGTTCCGACAGCACGACGCCAAAGAGGACGATGAACGCCAACCCCACAATCAATCCAATCCGTGTTTCACGTGTCATAGTCAGGCTCCATCCCGATCCATTGTTATTATGTTCGCCAGGCCAATACTCCCAAAAAGCCCGCGATCATTCGACCCGTTCGACGCATCTCAGTTTCGCCGAACGGCTTCGGTTGTTCACAGCCTGCTCCGCCAGGCAAGCCGTCACGGGCTTTTTCGTGATGACTCTCGCTCGCCCGGTGGCGCGCCAATCGTTGAAGGCCCGCTTAACTTTGCGATCTTCCAACGAATGAAAGCTTATCACGCATGCCCTGCCTCCGACGTTGAGCGCGTCGGGCAGGACTCCCAGCAGTTTGTCAAGCGCTCCAAGCTCATCGTTAACCGCGATCCGCAACGCCTGAAAGGTTCTCGTTGCGGGATCCACACCCCTGCGGGTGCGATTGGCGGCAGGCGGGATCGCGCGGCGTACGATCTCGGCCAGGGCCTTCGTACTCACGATCGACCTGGCAACTCTGGCCCGGACAATTGCCCGTGCGATCCGGCGGCTGTAACGCTCTTGCCCATATTCAAATATCAAATCGGCCAACTCCCGCTCGCTCAAGGCGTTGACCAGGTCGCCTGCGTTGCGGCCTGTCCGGCGATCCAGTCTCATGTCCAGCGGCCCGTCGACCGAGAAACTGAAACCCCTTTCGGGGTCGTCAAGCTGATTCGAGGCGACGCCCAGGTCGGCCAGAATGGCATCCGCACCATCGATACCGACCTCGTCGAGCACGTCGCGTATGTCTGCAAAGTTTGCTTCAAAGAGCCTCACCCGTTGAGCGAACGGTTCGAGGCGCCGTTTGGCGAGGCGAAGGTTGTCCGCGTCGGCATCCATGCCTGTCAGGCAACCTTCGCCCCGGTCGGCCCGCAGCAGAGCCTCTGCGTGCCCACCAAGCCCAACGGTGCAGTCAACGACCGAAACTGCTCGCCTGCCCTCGGGAAGCAGTAACTCAATAACTTCCTGCAGCAGAACGGGCACGTGGCCCTCATGGTGATCCATCACCAGGCCACCTCAAATAATCCGATTCATGTACTCGCCCCGACACCTGCCAATGCCGAAGCCGCCAATTCCGAGAAACTGACCCGGAAATACTCATTGCCCAGAATGCCTAGTCGCTTCAGTCGCCTGTCCAATTCCAGCAGGCGCTGCCGGGAATCGTGCGTAAGATTCTCCGGACAAGCCAACTGCTGACGCAACTGCGAGAGGCTTACTTCGGGGCTTCCATGCCTCGGTAAGCCGCTCTTGGCTTCCTGAGTAATGAGCATATCTGAGATTCCTTTCTCAATCCGGGCCGGCTCCTTGAGGCCTGCGCTAACGATCCCGGACTTCCTTGTCCAACGCGCGGCCGGCCATCTTTATTCTTTCCAGACCGGAGAACTTCATCCGGTCCGGAAAAGCTGTTCGTTATTCACTTTCCAAATCGTCGGTCGCCAGGTCGAAGACGTTCCGCGACAGAGTCGGTTCAGCACCGTATTCTTCTTCCCATTTATCACGCGGCCAGATCTCCATGTGATTCCCGCTGCACGAGAGCATGACCTCTTGGGGCACCACGGCGTATTTGATCGACTTCTCGGGTATGACCACGCGCCCCTGGCCGTCAGGCTTCACAACCTGCGCGATGGCCAACCACCGGTCCAGACCTCGCTGCTGGTCGGGGGTCATCCCTGATCGCTTCATGCTCGATGCCAACCGGCGAAAATAAACGTCCGGAAACAACCAAAGGTAACGCTCGCGACCACCTTCGGGATCCGGATCGGGAACCACCACAAAGTTCTCACCGTCACTGGCGGATATCTGCTCGCGAATCCCCGAAGCGATCGCAACACGCCGCTTGGCGTCCACACGCGTTTCAAAATTCCCGATCAGTGCTTTCATTTGGGACCAGCCACAATTCAAGTGGGATCATTAAGGTTCGATAGGGATCGTACGCCAATAATAGGGAATCGGCAACCAAAAAAAGGGATTCGCCCTGATTTTTTTCCGTTGCACTCGCTCATTCTCAAGCCTCTGCACCACTGCTAGCCGCTCCAGACCGGCGACGCCCAACATATTGGGCATTTCCGCCTACCGCCGCGAACGACTTTTTTTTTAACCACGCCAAATCGATCGGTTTCGACTGGACATCGCATTTACATCATGAACTCATCGCCCGCCAACACTCGCCAACCGGGCAACGCACACCAAAGCCGCGCAACACAGGCATACCCGCATTGCGGCTTACTTCGGTTTATCGGCGTACCGCCGGATTTTTCATGAAATAAAATCCGCGGGATTTTCCGCTTTCAGCTTACAGTGGAACCGCCAGCAGTGATTCAGCCAGTATATCCGCCAACAAATCATGGGCGCCGTCTGCAGACAGATCGTCACCCGGCGACTGGAGATCATATTCCCCCGCCGTGCGATACAGCATTGTTGTCGGCAAGCCGACTGATATCGCCTGAGATTCGGAGATGTAGTCGCCCGCTGACGGCGACTCCACGAGTAGCAGATCGACGGATGGTGCGGGTGGGGTGGCGGCGATTGGATCATCATTTACATCACTATCATCGTCGAGCAGCTTGCCATAAACTTGTCGAACAGGTTGACTGGCGACTGGAACCACTGGCGGCGCGGCCTTTGCAATCAGTTCGTCAACCGCCTGGGGTCCCGCCGCCGGGGCCGGAGCGCCCGGCGCGCCGGGGGGTAGTGATGTGCCCCGGTTGGCGAGAACGACCGACCAGTCGAGAAAATCGATCCTGCCGCTACCGTTGAGGTCATAGAGCTCGCCATAGGCCTCTTCCTCAGCCCATACAAACAGCCGGTCGCGAATACCATCTCGGTCAACAAGATTCGTCGCCCCGTCTCGAGTGGTGTCGCCCGGAAGGACGTCGAAGCGGAACTGGAAATCACCGATCGTGTCGCCATACAGATCGATCAACAACTTGTCGGCGTCAATCGGATCGGTCAAGGTCCACGTGGCCGTAAACGTAGACGAATTGTAGTCGGGGTCTCCGATGGCATATGAGGCCACGTTCACGCCGGACAGCGTCAGGTTGCCTGCTTCGGCAGCGACATCCTCGCTGAAGCAGATCGCCAGCGTATCGAGGTTGGACCACGGAAGCGCATCGAGTGGTTCATCATCGTCGGGGATGAGATAGCCCAGGTGCGAAAACTTCGGACAGCCGAATCCCTGCACATCCAGGTAGTCCAGGAAGACATTGCTCCACTCGCTGCTGCGCACGAGGACGTGTGTCGGAACCGGGGCCACCGGCTGGGGTGGTTCGATCCTCGTGCTTTGGCCTGTTCCAACGAAGTTGTTGGGACCGTCGTCGAGTGAGATTAGAAGGACGTTACCGCCCGGGGACTGCGGGCCTGCATCCTTGATGCCAACGGTGGCGGAGGCGCCTTCGGCGCGCGAACTTGAGCTTTCCAGATCGAGGTAATTGAACTGCATGGAGTTGTCGGTCTCGTCCAGCACCGCCTGGAAGGTGATCTGGCCTAGACCGGACCCGTAGGCGTACCGAATGTCGTTCCACTGCAATATCAAACGCTGCTGGTCGCCGGAACCGCGCACTTCCCAGAGAACCGCCGCGTCATCAGAACCGTCAATCACAAGGTCATCCCAGTACGGAGCGATGGACGCCTGGGAGGGGGAGGTAGTCAGATCCGTGTTATCATATTCAGTGCTGCCCGAACCAAACGTGATAAGGCCATTGTCGCTGACATACAACTCCTGATATACCGTGCCATAGAAATCGAACTCGAACCCCCCCAGGTCTTCGGCGGTAAGCTGGAAGTATTCATCATCAGCGAAAGGCTCCAGGCCCGCCACACCGGTCGCGCTGATATCCTCGAATGCAGTCGCGACAGAATACGCGCTGTAATCGAAACCCTCGATCGACCTGACGAGAAGGTCATAATCCCCCATACTGCCCGGTTCTCCGCTTAATTCCTCAAAGGGGTCGTAATCGTCGTTGGAGTATCCGCTGACGGCGATGTAGTAGACGCCGCCGCCATTGAACAGGTAGGTCAGATATGAATCCGTCGACGAGTCGCCCGAATCCGGATCTATTCCGTCGTCGTTTACAGCAAGTTGTGTCCCGCCGGCGTCAAAGAGCCGGAGCACCGAGTCCAGAGAGGACCATCTCTCTTCCGTGTCGATATCGAAACCGATTTGCTGACCTGCCTCTACGGACAGGGAATAGAAGTCCACATCCATATCGCCCACATCTTGCGATGCGTCAAAACCCACGTTTCCTGCAATGGTAATCGGAAGATAGCCAATAGGAATGGCGTCAGGGATCGAACTGTCAGCGTACGTGTTGCTCGTAAATGCCTGGAGGAACTCGTCCCACTGCGTCTCCGAGAGTAAATCAAAGTTGGCGCCCGTATAGCTGTCCGAAACCTCGCCGCCCTGGGCCGGAAGGTAAATCGACAAACCCGTCGCGCCTTCTTTCGGACCGCTGTGGTTTGAAATAACGGTTGAGTCATAGCTCACCTGCAGCGCCTGGGCGGCGGAGACAATGTTGGTATTGGAGACGTAGCTGGCGACACCTCCGAGAAACGTCCCGAGATCCCGATAGTCGGTCTCGATCTCGCCATAGTAGTGCGCCAAGGACCTTGCCAGGCACATCTGGACCCAGTCGGCGTCCTCGGTGATAACCGTACCGGCGAAACTGTCGAGTTCGACCGCCAAAGACCCCACGGCGGTGAGGTCAACGGCACTGAGCGTCTCGGCCCCCTCGTAAAACTGCCCATACCTCGTGACGATGCCGGCCGCCAGCGTGGCCGCATCCTGCCCGGGCGCAGCAACGAGGTCCGCGAGGAAGGTGTCGAAAGGCCAACCGTACCACGGTATGGTTTGCTCCGAGGCGACCATGATGCCGCCATGGGTGCGGATTTCGCAGGCCTGCTCCATCATCCCCATCAGGCAGGCGTCGAAGCCGATGATGTCCATATAAACACCGGAATCGGCCAGGGCCTGACCTACCTCAGAGACCGTAAGGTTGTCGTCGTCATCAGTGTCATCCCAGCAGACCCCGCTCGTCCCACCACCGTGGTCCCATAGAATCACGGCGTAATTGTCAGCCGGATACTCCGAAACGCCCCACTCGATGAAGTTCGTCAAGGTCGCCGGATCCCCCATGTTGGCTTCGTCGATGCTCGTCAGCGGCGAATTGATTATCGACGTGTCGGTATCCTGCACAATCAGTCCGCGCCGCGTATCCGTCCAGTTGCCGTTGGACGAATCGTAGCGTCTTATGCGATCGAGCTGCACCAAAAGGTTGACCGAGTCGGTAGAACCCACAACCTCCATCTCGTTTACGTCCGCGATAGCAGCTTCCTCGAGGTTGTTGTCTGCCGCAAAGTAAACCATTACGGTCCAGGCTGCATCCAGCAGCAGGCGTGGTTCGAGGGCCTCGAAGATCGGCATCTCCCCGTACTTGCCAGTCTCGATATCCATAAATCCCAAACGCCTTTACGCCGGCAGAAAGCAACCACGCTGAGGGGGGAACACGGCAAGCCTCGCCACGTTCCCGTCCGTAAGGATTTCTCAGGCCTTCAGTATACCCCGAATTCTGATATCTCAAAGGATTTTCCCGATTCTATGTCGCGGCCTCAAGCAAAGACGCCAGGGCGGCCTGTCCTGAAGGCTTGTCAGGACGAAGCCGGCGGCAAAGATCGAAACCAAAGGACGTAGCATGAAGCAGGAAGCGCTGGATAGCTGACGTTCAACGGTGTGTCCATGACAAAAAAAAGACGGGCGGGCTTCCTCAAGGAAACCCGCCCGTCATCAATTCGTAATCTGTCCAGAGAAGTCTATGCCCTGCGACGCCTCCTGATCAACGCCAAGCCGCCCAAAGCCAGCAATGAAAGCGTCGCCGGTTCGGGGGTGATGGTGATCTTGCCGTTGTTTATGGTTGGTGTGACGGTTATTTCATCTCCCCCATCGTCGCCCAGCATCTCAACGTCACCGTCCACTGTCCCGGAGAGCTTGAGATCAAACTCGTCGCCATTGCTGAACCCCGAAACGTCCACGGTGATTGTAAACAGCACACCGGTTGCAGTAGCGGTGTCGCCAGCATCCAGGCTAAGGTCGGCTAAGACAAGTTGTGGGTAAGTCCCTATGGCGGCGTTCCAGGAGATATCCGCGTCTACGGCTACGCCGGCCCAGATCGACCCGACTAAGGTCAAGCCAGTTATCTCCGGGCCATCGATAATCCCGCCCACCTCAGAACCACCATCAGCCACCTGAACCCTCCCCACCATGTCTGTCAGCGCTTCTCCGCCGGTAATACCGATGGGGATGGAGAAAGCCGTGGTACCTTCCGGGATAGAGTGGTTCCCCACATCGATAGTCGCCGCCGATGCCGTAGTAACGGCACAAAGCGAAGCGAACAGTACTAACAAAACTCTCCTGTTCATAATATCCTCTCTCTCTCTAGAATAGGCTCTACTTCGTGAGCAACGCATGTGTTTCCACAAGCCGCTCCATTTCAATACACTAGTATAATCGAAGCGTCGTCTCAAGTCAAGCATAAAACTAAATTGGCCAGATCTTTTTTATAACCCAATAGCCCACAACAAGTTCGTTACTTTCATGGCAAGATCACCAGCGGATCAAGGTCTGCTAACAGATCAATCTCCAATCCGCCCTCGCCGTATTCGGGTGAATCGGGCGTTTGAAGGGCAGCGTAACTCTGCGCGGCATCGCTCCCCGCTACAGTTGGCGACGATGCTCCACTCGATGTGTCAGCAGCGGGGAGAGTGTCCAACGTAAGCAAATCGATCGCCATTGGCGTCTCCGCGGGCGATACCGCGGCACTGCCGCCATTGTCTGCGGCGAGGTTCTCTGGCGCCTCGGCTATGTTTGAATCCACGATCTCCGGGGCGATCGCCATCGCCGCCGAAGACGCACCGCCCGTTTCAGGCGGCGTAATCAACTTCAATACATTACTAAAGTTTGTTGCGTTATTCCGGGCTTTACCGAAGTCGATGGCATTGACACGTTGGTC
>JADHXQ010000172.1 GCA_016782885.1 Phycisphaerae bacterium
CCCATCAGCACCGATCCAAGCGCCGCAGCCACAACTCGCCGCCCCGCGGTCCCGTCGCGTTTGATCTGCATGGTTCACAACTCCCGGTCTCCGCATTACGGCATGGAAGAAGGCCTCGACGCGGGCTTTCCGCTCTCGAGCCGGCGGACGGACAACTCGTGGATTTGTGCGCTTACCTGCCTGTGTACTCCAAATCCCAGACGTCCGATGGGCACGGCCCATCCGTCGGCACAATGCAACTCAGCGGCCGGGCCTTCGTACTCGATCAATTCCTGTCCGTCAAGTTCGATTACGATCTTCGTCCAGTCGCCTGCATCTTCGACACTCACCAGGCACACGTGCTTCACGAGGGGCTTCAGCACGGGCCCGTCGGCCTCGACGCAAACACCGTAGTCCATATTGCCAAGAGCGGATTTCGTGCCCTTCAATCCGTCAATCTCGAGCGACACCTGATCGTTCGGGCCCAGAGGGAGGATCAAGGCCACGCCGCAAACTCCTTCATGGCGCGTAAAAACCATCCGCACCTGGTAATTGCCCGCGGGCGTCCCCGGCGCCGCCATCCTCGCGTGATCGTCCCCGCCGGCGCACGACATTACGCTGCCGTCAGGTTGTCTGTCCCACCTTCCCGCGATCGCGTCCTTCTCGATATCGCTGTCCCTGAGCAGATCGCGCCATTGCCCCCCGCCAACCGGCCGGGGCGGCGGGCCGGAAGTGAAGTACGTCCGCAAACCGATACCCACGAGGATACCGGTTATGATGGCAATTTCGGCCAGGAGGAGCCCCACGCCTCGGCGCCGCGGGGGCAGTTGCGTTTCGGCGGAGGCAGCCTCGTCGCTATCCGTCGGGGCCCTCATCAGCGAAGGCTCGGTCTCCGTGGCCGGGACATGCATCGATCCCACGGCATCCAGTGTCGCGGGCGGCAGCTCGATCTGGTCGCCGATAGTGGTGTCAGCATCGGGCGGACCTTCGTCGAACACGGTGGTTGCAGACGAGAGCCCCATGTTCGTCAGGGACGAAATGTCGCAACCTGCGGCGTCGCGGGCAATGGCCTGGAGATCGGCGAGGCAATCGTCCATCGACTGGTAGCGGTCTTCGGGTCTCTTGCTCACCATGCGGGCAAAAATGCCCTGGAGGTCCTCGGGAACGTCGCCTATCGCCTCGCTCAGCAGCGGGATGGGATGCTCGCGCTGGGCGATAACTTTCTCGACCGCAGTGTCGCCGCCGTACGGAAGATGCCCGGTAAGCAGGCGATACATCGTACAACCAAGCGAGTAGATATCGCTGCGATGGTCGGCATCCCGCGCATTGGCTGCATGCTCGGGGGCCATGTACTCCACCGTGCCCATAAGCGGACCGACCATCGTAAGCGAGACCTCGGCGGCCTCGTCTTCGGTGAACCGCGCCAGGCCCATGTCCAGGATCTTCACGGTTCCGTCGCGGGCGAGAAGCAGGTTGCCCGGTTTGATATCGCGATGGATCACCTTGTGTCTGTGAGCGTACGTCAACCCGCGTGCGACCTGGAGGATAATGTTGACCGCCTGGTTGATCTCGAGGCTGCCGACGGCCTGCAGGATCACCGACAGGTCGACCCCGTCAACGTATTCCATCGCGAGGTACAGACCGCCGGGTGTCTCGCCGGCATCGTAAGCGGTGACGATGTTGGGGTGCGAAAGTCTCGATACAGCCTCGACCTCACGGTAGAACCGCTGCACCAGCTTCGGATTCGTCGCCCGGGCGGTATGCATGATCTTGATCGCCACGAGGCGTTTCATGATGCGATGGCGGGCCTTGTAGACCTGTCCCATCCCGCCGGCGCCGATTACGTCCAGCACGTGATAATCTCCGATCACCAGCGCGGACGCTCGTTTCTGGAGGGCCGCCGAGGCCTGAAACCGCGTGATCTTCCCATGCTCGACGAGCCTGGCGGCGAACGCTTCGGCGTCACCGGATTCGGTGTTCATACCGAACTGCCTGAGGCACCCGGTGCTCTGATCTTCGTCCAGCAGGAAGCTGGCGCTGAGCTCATCGATGAATTTCTTGAGAGTTATCGGCATCGTTCTACAGGGCCCAAGGCAGGTATGCAACCCGCACATCATACGGGCAAGGACCGGGCAAGTAAACCAGAACCGCGCGAAAACGCGAGCGGTTACGACTCGATATTTTGCTTTCGCGGGTTTCAGCGGAGCACTACAATCCGTTCCGGTGACGGATTATGCCCGATGACCATGCAAACCTTCGGCGGCGCGAGTTTCTCGTGCATTCGGGACGGGCAGCGATTGCGGGTATAGTGGTCGCCGGTGCCGCGGGCTGCAATTCGTCCAATGATGCACCCGGCACTGCCCATCCGCAGACCTCGGCTACAGGAAAGAACACTGTAACAGCGGTCATCTACGATCCCATCTATAACAAACACTTCGCAGGGACCGGACATCCCGAATCGCCCCGCCGTCTCGAAGCGATAATGGGCCTCCTCAACGAAACCGATTTCGCCGGACGCCTGGAGATCATCAAACCGCGCGATGCGAGCGACGACGGGATCCTCGCCGTCCACAGCAAACGCTATCTCGACCAGGTTCGCGAGGATATTACGTCAGGCAGGAAGATGCTCGCTATGGGCGACACCGGCGTCTGCGCCGACACGCTCGATGCAGCCGTCAAGGCCGCCGGTGGAATCTGCCTGGCGGTCGACGATGTCATCGCGGGGAAATACCGCAATGCATTCTGCGCTGTCCGCCCGCCGGGGCATCATTCCGGCGAGAACCGCGGATCGGGGTTTTGCGTGTTCAACAACGTGGCGATCGCCGCCCGCCACGCCCGGAAGAAACACGACATATCGCGGGTGCTGATCGCCGACTGGGACGTACACCACGGAAACGGTACGCAGGAAACTTTCTACTCCGACCCGTCGGTGCTGTTTTTCAGTACGCACCAGTGGCCGTTGTATCCGGGGACCGGCCGCGCGGATGAAACCGGCGCTGGCAAAGGCGCCGGGGCAACCATCAACTGCCCCTTCGGCGCCGGGGCCGGACACAAGCAGATCGTCGGAGCCTTCAGGGACAAGCTCATCGGCGCGGCAGATCGCTTCAAACCAGAACTCGTGCTGATCTCCGCCGGCTTCGATTCGCGACTCGGAGATCCGCTCGGTGGATTCTGCCTCACCGACGAAGACTTCGCCGAACTGACGGGAATAATGCTCGACATCGCCCGCAAGCACTCCTCCGGGCGCCTGGTGTCAACGCTCGAGGGCGGATACAACCCCGCCGGACTGGCCAAAGCCGTCCGCGCCCACTGCCAAACGCTCGCATCCTACGAGGCGTAAGCCTGCGGCTTTACCCGCATTTTGAGGTTTGATTAAAGGGCCGATGGCCCGATACCCAGACCCCATATTCTGTTTGCCCAACGCGCCGCATCGAATACAATCACTGTGAAAGCCCCGCGATAGTCGCGGACGCAATGACATCTGGGAAATCCCGGATAAGAAGTTCGATACCCAGTATATCCAGCATGAAATTAAGATGAAAATCAGACTACTAATCAAAGCCGTCATCTTCGGCGCCTCACTCAGCTTCGCGACCGCCGCCGACCTCGAAAAAGATTTCATGAATCCACCGGACACGGCTCGTCTCTGGGTTTACTGGACATGTCAAGACGGACATTATTCCATTAAAGGCGCCACCGCTGATCTCGAAGCGATGAAAAGGGCCGGAATAGGCGGAGTACTGCGAATGGATTGTCGTGTCGGTGGTATTCCCTTTGGCGGCACACCCTACCTCAGCGGGAAATGGCGCAAGCAGTTCGTTCACGCTGTCCGAGAATGCGAGCGTCTCGGTCTGGAGTTCACCACCATCACGGGGCCCGGATGGACGGGTACGGGCGGTCCCTGGATAAGAGCCGAACGATCGATGCAGCACCTGGTCCCGGCGAGCGTAACTGCAAAGGGACCGCTAAAGTTCAATCAGGTACTACCCCTGCCGCAGCCGCGTATTTCCCGCTACCACCGCAACCAGACGCCGCAGATGCGGAAGGAAATCCGCGAGTTCTACAAAGATGTCGCCGTGTTTGCGTTTCCGCGTCGTGAACCGGTGATTGCGGACATTCGAGAGAAGGCTCTTTTTATCCGCAACCCGTTTACCTCAATGCGTGGTGTGCGGCCTTACCTGCCGTCGCCGGCGAGTTATCCTGCTGCGACAGCGGCGCAGGTAATCGACCCTAAAACCATCATTGACTTGACCGCCAGATTGCAGGCGGACGGCCGGCTCGCGTGGAACGTTCCGCCAGGGGAATGGACGATTGTCCGGCTCGGCGTGCGTTCAACGGGAGCGAACACACGTCCGGCACCCGCGGCGGGGCTCGGCCTGGAGTCCGACAAGTTCAACAAAGAAGCACTCGCAACGCATTTCAAGGCGTATTTCGACCCGTTGTTGAAGGAAATCGGTTCGCGTCCGAAAGACAGGAAGGTCGGATTCGTTGCACTCGATGCCGACAGTTGGGAGATGAGCAGCCAGAACTGGACACCCGGCTTCCGCGAGGAGTTCAAGAAGCGGCGCGGTTATGATCCCTGGCTCTATTTTACGACGTACACCGGCTGCGTTGTCGGTTCCCGGGAGCAGAGCGAGCGTTTCCTCTGGGATGTCCGCAAGGTGTGTCAGGAGTTGTTGCTGGAGAACCACGCCGCGGAGTTGAAAAAGCAGTGTCACCTGCGAGGGCTCCGGTTGATGATCGAGCCTTACGACATGAATCCGGCAGGTGACCTCGACCTTGGTTCGTACGCCGACTTTCCCGCCGGTGAGTTCTGGTTCGATGGGTTTCTATCCGGGTGGAGTTGCATTACCGCCGCCTCGATCGCACACACTATGGGAAAACCGGTTGTTCTCGCCGAGGGATTCACCTCGGGTCGCGGGAACTGGCAGCGCACACCGTGGGTTCTCAAGAATCAGAGCGACTGGGCTTTCGCCGCGGGTGTTAACAAGTTTTCGATTCACGGTTTCGCCCACCAGACGAACGAGGATTCGCCCGGGATGACGTTCGGTCCTTACGGTGTGTTTTGGAACCGGAAGCAGACTTTTTGGCCGCTGGTTCGAGATTATCACGAGTATCTGGCGAGGTGTTCACACCTGTTGCAGCAGGGCGTGACGGTCTCGGATATTCTCTACCTGACCCCCGAAGGCGCCCCGCAGGTCTTCCTGCCGCCACCCAGCGCCCTCAACGGCGCCGGGGCAAGGTTGCCGGACAAGAAGGGCTACGGTTTTGACGGATGCTCCCCTCGCATCCTGATGAACCGGGCCGAGGTCAGGGACGGACTGATTACCTTTCCAGGCGGTACGTCCTACCGGATCCTCGTTCTGCCGCGTTTGGCCACCATGACTCCCGGGCTTCTTGAAAGGATCACCCGACTCGTCCAGGCAGGCGCCGTTGTCTACGGCGCTCCACCGGTGGCGTCGCCCAGTTTGAGAGGCTACCCGCAATGCGACACCAGGTTGCAGGAACTGGCGGTCAAACTGTGGGGCAAGAACCCCCTGCCTATACGGAACGTCGGCAAAGGACGCATTATTCTTGATCCCACCGTTACGTTCAGGAAAGAAAAGGAAAAGAACGACAAACCTCTATTGCCCAATACAGGAAGCTGGATCTGGTTTCACGAAGGCGACCCGGCCGGCTCTGCCCCCGCCGGGGATATCCATTTCCGCCATACCTGGGAAGTTGCGACTATCAAGTCTGTGAAAACGGCGAGAATCGAAGCCACATCCGACAACTCATTCACGCTCAAGGTTAACGGAAGACAGGTACTCACGGGAAACAATTTCAACAACATCTATTCGGCGGACATTCTGTCGGCGCTGCGATCGGGAAAGAACACGATTACCGTCGCCGCAAACAATTTGGGTCCTGCCGCTAACCCCGCAGGCTTCATAGCCGCAATACAACTGAGTAATTCTGACGGATCAAGCAAGGTAGTTGCAACAGACGGAAAATGGATGGCCAGCCGTAACGGTGTCGATTGGTCGCCCGCGAAGCGACTCGGTCCCGGAAGTATGTCGCCCTGGAAATTGAAGAGAGGCGCCGCGCCAGTGGCCGCTGAGCTTTATCCCGCATACGCGACAACCGCCGCAGTCTTAGAGGAAATGAAGGTCCCGCAGGATTTCAAGTCGGACGGACCGGTTCGATTCACCCATAGACGAACAGTCTCCGCCGATATCTATTTCATTGCCAATACCGCGAATCGAAAAGTGAAAGCGACCTGTTCATTCCGGGTGCGGCAAGGCGCTCCGCGGTTGTGGGATCCCGTGACCGCGGAAATCAGAACACTACCGCAGTTTACACGTCAGGGAAAGGCCACTTCTGTTCCCTTTACTTTTGAACCGCATCAAAGTTTCTTCGTGGTCTTCCCCCGCAAAGGCTCGTCAAAGGCATTGGCGACTGCGGGCCGCGTGAACTTCCCCAAGGCTGAACCCATGGCGACACTGGAAGGAGCATGGGATGTTTCCTTCGATCCCAAATGGGGCGGCCCGGAGGAAATCACGTTCCCCAGGCTTCAGGACTGGACCCAACGCAAGGAAGAAGGCATCAGGTATTATTCCGGTATCGCCTCCTACCGCAAGGTGTTTGATTCCCCGAAAATCTCAGGAAAGAGGACATATCTCGATTTGGGCGGAGTGCATGAGATGGCGGAGGTTATGCTGAATGGAAAGAAGCTGGGTGTGGTCTGGTGTGCGCCCTGGCACATTGATATCACGGGCGCCTTGAAAGCAAAGGATAACCAACTGGTAATCAAGGTTGCCAACCTCTGGACGAATCGGCTTATCGGCGACGCGACAAAACCCCCGGACAAGCGTCTGACTCGAACTGCATTGCGATACCGCGCCCGTGGTGTGTTGAAACCTTCCGGCCTCCTGGGGCCGGTGCGGATCATGGTGAACCCAAAACAAACTAAAGCATCGAAAAAGAGGTTGAAAACGACAGATGATGGTCGGGGCTCAACGGCAAACGGCGGACGACTAACGGCTGGTTTGAAGCTTACTTGTACCCTACCGGTTCGAGGTCGGAGATCGGGATCTCGACTTCAAATGCGCCGGACTGGACTACCGCGAGCCCCTTGTCGAGAATGAAGCGTATCAGCGTCGCCCGTTTTCCGAACGGAACGACGTATACCTCCGCGCCGGGCTCCGTCGCGAGAATTCTTTTTCTGGATGCGCGGGCCTTTTTCGATCCGGTCTGGCGGCGAGAGATCGGGCGGTCCGGTCCGCGTTTGGCGCGCGGTTTCTTCGCGGCGGTCGGATCCGTGGCAAACGGTCCTTTCTGCGGAAAGAGTTCTTCAAGCGTCAGTTCGACCGCACCGTCGGGCGTTTTCACAACGGCCCGTCCCGCCGCCAGGTCGAGTGACTCCAGGACGCCTGTCCCGGGCTTTCGGTTGATGGGGATGCTTTGGCCGGCTTT
>JADHXQ010000173.1 GCA_016782885.1 Phycisphaerae bacterium
CCTGTCCGTATGCTACCGCCTCTTCAGCCGAATTCATGTCCGGTTGGGATACTATCTCCAGCAGCGGTACGCCGGCGCGGTTGAGGTCCACTCCGGTATGGGCGGGATTGTCGTGGATGTTCTTGCCCGCGTCCTCTTCGAGATGAGCCCGGAGTATGCGGATATCCCTGGCCGTCCCGTCTGACAGCAACACCTCGAGGTGCCCATTGATATTCAGGGGCAGATCGTACTGGCTGATCTGGTATCCCTTGGGCAGATCGGGATAGTAGTAGCTCTTGCGGTCCCACTTGGTGAAGCCGGGCACTTCGCATCCCAGCGCCATCCCCACTCGCATCGAAAGCTCGACGGCAAGGGCGTTCATCACCGGAAGCGCCCCGGGCATTCCGATACAGACCGGGCAGACGTTGGTGTTCGGCGGGTCTCCGAAGTTGTTGCGGCAGCGGCAGAACATTTTTGTCTCTGTCGCCAGTTCGACGTGGATTTCCAGTCCGATGATAGGTTTTATGATATCGTTGCTGTCAGTCATTGGCTTTTCGATTTCTTTTGCACGCGCTGTCAGGTGCGGGCGATTTCGGGGACCAGGCGCGTCACTCCCGAAATTTTCTCGTACATTCTGGCGGCGCGGAGGATCGCCGATTCGCTGAATGGCGGACCGATCAACTGCATACCGACAGGCAGGCCCCCGGCGTCCAGACCGACCGGTATCGAAACCCCCGGCAGGCCGGCGAGATTCACGGAAATCGTATATATGTCAGCGAGATACATCGTCAGGGGGTCGTCGGTCTTCTCTCCGATTTCAAAGGCGGTTGTCGGGCTGGTCGGGCAGAGGAGCACGTCGCACTTTTCAAACGCCCGATCGAAGTCGTTCTTGATCAGGCGGCGGACCTTCAGGGCCTTGTTGTAGTAGGCGTCGTAGTACCCGCTCGAGAGCGTGTAGGTGCCCAGCATGATTCTCCGGACCACCTCGGGCCCGAAGCCTTCGGCCCGGCTTCGCGAGAAAAGCTCGACGATACCCTCGACGTCCTTCTCGCCGCGGTGCCCGTAATGGACGCCGTCGTACCGGGCGAGGTTACTGGAAGCTTCGGACATCGCGACGATATAGTAACACGCTACGGCATAGGAACTCAGATTGCCTTCGGCGTCGGCGTCGATGCGGCTGTGCGGGAGCGAGACGTTGACGATTTCGGAGCCGGCGTCCTTGTACAGCCCCGCCGCCCTGGCGATCGCCTCGCCAATGCCCGGGTCGAGCGCGTCGGTGAAGAATTCATCCGGCAGGCCGATGCGCAGATTCTCGATCGGAGTATCGACCTCGGCGAGGTAGTCTTCGACGCCGCGGTCGGCGGAAGTCGAATCGCGGGTGTCGTGTCCCGCGATAACCGCGGTGAGGAGGGCGGCGTCGGAGACGTCGACGGTCAGCGGACCTATCTGGTCCAGCGACGAACCGTATGCGACCAGACCGTAGCGGCTGACGCGACCGTAGGTTGGTTTGAGGCCCACCACCCCGCAGAACGCCGCCGGTTGGCGGATGGATCCCCCGGTGTCGCTTCCGAGCGCCGCGGCCGCCAGGCGGGCAGAGACGCATGCGGCGGACCCTCCCGACGACCCGCCCGGGACGCGCGCGGTGTCCCATGGATTGCGGGTGGCCTTCGTTGCGCTGTTCTCGGTCGACGAGCCCATGGCGAACTCATCGAGGTTGGCCTTTCCGATTACGACTGCTCCGGCGGCGTGGAGTTTTTCGACGGCGGTGGCGGTATAGGGCGCCTTGAAATTGGCGAGTATCTTCGACGAACACGTGGTCTTTCCGTAAGCGGTGCACATGTTGTCTTTGACGGCTATTGGGATGCCCGCCAGCGGTCCCAGCGGGCGGCCCGCGGCGCGGGCGGCGTCAATTTCCGTGGCGGTCGTCCGTGCATGATCGACCAGAACTTCGTTGTAAGCATGTACTTGCGGTTCGAGCTTGTCGATCGCCTCAAGGTAGGCCTCCAGGGCGCCCGAGGCCGATACCTCACCGGTTGCGATGGCGCCGCTGAGTTCAACTGTAGAAAGCCCTACTATGCCGTTCACGTTGTTATCTCCGCCTGTCTAGCTGTCGCCGATTACTTTGGGTACTTTGAAGAAGTCGCCGTCACGCGCCGCGGCGTTGGCGAGGGCCTCGTCGGGGGTCAACGACTCGCCCGGAGTATCGCCGGCCAGCACGTTGTGCGTTTCCACGGCGTGGGCCATCGGTTCGACACCATCGGTATCGAGTTCGTTAAGCTTTCCAAAGTACTCGACGATGGCGCCGAGCTGTCCGGCCAGTTCGCGAGCCTGGTCGTCGGTCAGTTCGATCCGGCTTAGAACGCCAATGTGCCGGACCTGATCGATATCTATTGCATTGCTCATGGTTTTGTGCGGTTTTGGTTTGTGGCGGTTAATACGCTATAATTGGCAATTCGTCGGACCGTGTCAATATGCAGGATCGGCGAATATCCGCGCCGGTGGTGACAAATACAACAATTTACTTCGTTGACAGCAGGTTTATCGTTAGTATAGTTGGACCTGTACGATGCACTATCCGGTGTTTTTATCCCGCAAACCGGATGTGCGGGCGGAGAAAGAAAGTTTATGGCCAAAGAAGGCGTCATTGAAGTCGAGGCCGTTGTCAAGCAGGCATTGCCGAATGCGATGTTCCGCCTGGAGATCGAAATGGGCGAGACGACGCACGAGATCATCGGACACATTTCCGGAAAGATGCGTCGTCACTACATCCGTATCACTCCCGGCGACAAGGTTCTGGTTGAGATGAGTCCATACGACCTGACCAAGGGGCGCATAATCTATCGCCAGCGGTAGCGCCAGGGCGGTAGCAGGGTCGGGGGCCTTCTCACAGATTATCCCGCTTGCCACGCGGATTTTTCGACTTGTTTGCGCACAGATCGTATAGCCCGTTAACGATGATATCGTGGATATCGTTGGCGCTGCTGAGCGGGACGTGAGTTTCGATCCAGAATCTGTTTATCATTTGGCGGGCGTGGATATCACCGCAGTTGACCAGCCTTATCCCCAATCTCTTTGCCTCGCGGCGTGATTTCTCGCCCATTGAGGCGTCGTGGTTGCTCGTCCGGAATTCCAGCGCATCCGGAATGTGCCACCTGTCAAGCAGCGCCGCGCCGCCTGCCCAGCGGAACGGGTGGGCCAGTATCGTAAGGTTTCCGTGAGACTGTGCCTTTTCCAGCGCGGTGGCCTGATCGTATCGCAAAGCCGCGTAATCCGGGTCGGTCGTGCCGAGCACCACCATGTGCATCGACGCATGTATGCCCAGGGAAAGCTCCACTCCCGGGAAGATCAGTATCTCGGGAAACGCCTCCTGCAGTTCGTCGATTTCAATTTCGGACCAGACCGCGTCATGTTCGGTGATATAGACGGCGTGGTATCCCGAATCGATAAGCTCGCGCATGAGCGTCTCGGGCGTGTCGAGTGCACAACCGCTGTAGCGGCTGGTGTGAAGGTGCAGTTCAACTTTCATCGTGGCGGTGCTGGTCCTTCCGATTCGGTCAGGCTCAGGATTCCAAACTCAACAGGCCGAAAACACCAGTATCGCTTCTGAGACGCCGATGGGCAACTGCAAATGCGTCCAATTTGCGATGCGGCGGTTTCAGACCGCACACCGGGACGCGGCGGGGCCCGGAAAGCGTGTCCTGTTATCCCTGAGCCCCGAAATAGGGTAACACCCTAATGGCTGGGAATCTTGAGAATATCAAGGAGCCGGTTGACCTGCTCAAAGGCATCTCGCCTTGCGAACTCCTCGCCCGCACCGGCTTCTACGGCAACCCGGGCAGCCCACACCGGGCCGATGTCTTCGATCGTGCTGAACTTGGCCCGAAGGTTGCGAAGGCCCTCCTGCACCAGATTGTTGGACAGCATTGGCTGGAACTCGGAGGAAAGTGCTTTCAGTCCGTCAGGGAAGTTGGCCACGCAGAAGTACACGTCGTAGGCGTCTTTCTCCTTCTTGCGGTCAACCAGCAGGATGCCTTTCATGCAGAGAAAGGCCGGGATGGTCGGGACGGTCACCGTCACCTCGTTTCGTCCCCCATCCGGGAGCGTTCCGGAAACCCTGACCTTCGTGTGAAACCAAGCCGCCAGATCAAGTCCTCTCGCCTTCCAGACGGCCATACCCTGGATCATCTCATGCGTTGAGCCTTGACTTTCGCCGGCGTATTCGCCGCATAGAAGATCGACCCGGACCGGTGTGGGGTTTCCAGGGACCTCTCGCTCGAATCTGTTAGGAATGTCCGTTGGCGTGTAACCGGCGCCGAGAAGGTCATTACGGATGGTTTCGTAAACGTAGGGAGAGAACCTGGCCGCATCCAGGGCAAGGTCCACGTTCAGGGAGCCCATGTGCCCTTGTCCCGGTATGGTAAGTTCAGGCACCCATCCGCCGACCACAGCGATACGGTCTCGATACTTCCCAAGGACGGTGATCACCTCGATCAGGACGCACCTGCATGCGGAAACGTCGTTTGGGTTATACTGATGATCCTCAACCATAAGGAGGCAATGTTCTTTCGCTTAATCCGGTTTTGACCGCTTGAACAGTGGGGTGATCCCTTTGGCCATGATCTCGTTAGCGGCGTCCTCTCCTCGTCCGGGCACTTTAAGCAGATCCAGGTACAATTGGATCGGTGAGACCACGTTATGCCCTGACATCGGTCGCATCCCGTAGAACACGGATTCGTCGCGAGTCGGATAGAGAACGAGATTGGCGCCCGTATCGACAGGTTTGGCCTCCATGCGTTGAATCAGATCGGCCATTACCGAGGAGTCGGAGCCGGTCTCCACGTAAGCGGACGCCGTCGTGTACCGGACCATGGGGGCAACCCGCCAAGCTCCCGACAAGCCGGTAAGCGCGCAGCGAAGCGGGATGGACTTGCAGCACTCACAGAGCCTGCTTTCCAACTGGTCGGTCTTGCCGATCGCGTATAGTGAGACTTTCTCGGCAGGGATTCTGTACCGCTTCTTCCAGGCATCCAGGAGACCCGCGGCATCACTGAGGACGATCCGCTTGTCGGACGTCTGAATGAAGCCATCCTCCATGAGGGTCTTCTTGACCTTCCACACCAAGCCCAGACTCACCTTTGCTTTCTTAGCCAAGTCTGACAGCGTCCATGCTTCAGATGGACTGCCCAGGAGAACTCGGGTTATTCGGCTTGAGCGCTGGGCAAAGGGATCGACAGCGGGGCGCGTGTCAGGCCGCGTGGACGGATGCCCGGTCACATGAACGTAAAGTCCAGGTGTTCGGATCCAGCAGTTCCCGGCTTCGTCCAGGTAGGCTACGCTGTTTTGTCGACAGATTTCCGCCACACGCGGCGAGACGGAGTACGTGCAGAGCATGGCGTGTCCGTCGGCTGGAACCTTGCTCAACCCATCCAACATCCCCAAGGCCAGCTTGGGCGTAACGCGGCTCTTGGTCTCGACATAGAGGGTCACTTGGTGATCGGCATCACTTTGCAGAACGACACGAAGATCGTATTGTCCGTGAAACCGCCCGGTTTGCACGACGCGAAACAGCCCCGTCTCACTGGCGAGTCTTTCGATCCACTGGGCAACCGGGATGTCTTGAATACTGGTAGTCACAGGGCGCCTTTCACTCATTATATCGGTTTCACCACACGGTGAAAATACTAAATTGAGTGAAAATAATGTTTTTTGTACAGATGGGACCTTCCACCGCATAGTGAGCGCCAGCGAACTGGGCTGCACACCAATGGGTGAGCACATGACCTTTGTGAAGCGAATTGTTCGTCGTCATCACGATCATGGCTTTTGCTGCAAAGTGTCCACGACGGTTTGGAGCAGACCGGCCAGAGATTGCATCGCGTCGCCCTTTGGCAGCGGCAATTTCAAATAGGTTTTACCGGTGGATTCGTCACGATCGATCATTCGACTCATGGCCGACGAAGCGCCGGCCGGCTTTTCCGGGTCGGTTTGGCGGAGCGTTTGTCCAAGCTCACTGAGGAATGCCGCGCCTGCGGTCAGCAGGTCGCCCAGAGCCTGCCCTGGCGCCGGTGGAGCGTTGCGGCCTGTCGCGCCAGGGGACTCTGGCGACGATGTCGTTGATTCGACCGTGGCGAGGCGCCCGTCATCCTGGGGCGGTGTTGAACTCGGTGGCGAGGCGGTGGCTTTCTCGACGGAGTCCATGAATTTTTTCAGCCGCGTACCGCCCAGGAACACCTCGTTCTTACCGCCGTCCAGTACGCCGGCGAACATGGACTGCTTGAACGATAACAAGCCGAGCATGCCTTCCTCGATCGTGCCCTGGGCGATGAAGTGAACCACGCGCACGGGGCGGTGCTGGCCCAGGCGATGCACCCGTCCGATCCGCTGTTCGAGCACGGCCGGGTTCCAGGGCAGGTCCATGTTCGCCACCACGCTGGCGTGCTGAAGGTTCAGCCCCACCCCGCCGGCGTCCGTCGAGAGAAACAGGCGGCAGGCGGGGTCTTCGCGGAAGCGGCTGACCAGACCCTTGCGTTTGGGGCTTGGCACGCCGCCGTGAAACAGCACGTGCTGCAGCTTGCGCCGCTCCAGGCGGCGCACGATCAACTCGTGCATGCGCAGCCATTGACTGAAGATCACGACCTTGGCGCCGGGGTCTTCCAGGATTTCCTCGAGTAATGACGCAAGTTCGTCGGCCTTGTATCCGTGATCGGTCTCCTTGTCCAGCAGGTACGTGCTGTTGCAACTCATCCGCATGTTCTGCAGGGCGCAGGTCAGCCGCCTCTGGTCGATCTCCGAAAGATATCTGTACCGCCGCCATTTATGGACTATCCTGGCGACGACCTCGCGGTTCTCGTCGTGGAAGGTCTTTTGCTGGGCGGTCATCGGCACGAAGAACCGCTTCTCCAGGCGTTCGGGCAGTTCCTTGAGCACCGACTCCTTCGTGCGCCGCACCAGGATAGGCCCGAGCGTGCGCGAAACATCGTTCAGCTTCTGGTATCCGACCACCCGTCCGTCTTCGTTCACGTGCTGATGAGTGGCCAGGAAGCGGAACATCGGACCGAGGCGGTGACGGTCCACGAACTCGACAATCGAGTGCAGTTCCTCAAGGCGATTTTCCAGCGGGGTGCCCGTCAGCACGAATGCATAGTCCGAGTCAAGCTGTTTGACGGTCTTGGCCGCGCGGGTCTTCCAGTTCTTGATCCGCTGTGCCTCGTCCAGAACGATCAGGTCGAACCGCTCGGCGGCGATGGCCTCCAGATCGCGATGGACCACGTCATAGTTGACGATCGTGTAGAACGAATCAGTGGCGTACAGTTGTCTCCTGGCGACTATTGGGCCTTGGACAACGGTGGCCAGACGATCCGTGAATTTCGCGATCTCGCCTTG
>JADHXQ010000067.1 GCA_016782885.1 Phycisphaerae bacterium
CCCGAGTGTAACGATTCTTTGAATGTCAACCATTCGTCGTATCATTTCAATCTCTCCATTTCGACTATTCCATGTTATAGTACCTCTATACTTCGACTTTTCAAGCATCTTTCTCCAAATCAATTCGATTTTTGCCCCCCGTTACTCTCTCTTCGGTTGGCGTTAGTGGAGCGGATGTCGCAGGCGCCAGTCGTAAACCATCTGCCCGGTCGTTCATTTTATCTGCAATGCGAGCGTGAACACTTCGCACTGGAGCGGATTGTCTGTACAATGCCCGCTGGATAAATGACTTGGATACCAAGAACATTTCGTGCTTTGTTTCGTGACATTCGGCGGCTTGTTTCGCCGCTGGACGTTATGTATCACGTTGGGAATATGATCTATCGCAGGTCGCTGCGGTACACGCTGTTCGTTGTGGGCATCAGTATACTTGGCGTTCTGGCCAGCAGTTTTTCGCTGCCGGGTTTGTCGATCCGCCAGGCGATCGCCCTGCCGCTGATAGTCGGGGGCTTGGCGCTGGTGATCGGCAGTGCGTTGAAGATAATCCCGGGTCTGATCTCCTCGCGGCTGCAGATGGTGGCCCAGGCGTCGGATTTGAACCTGATGGAAGACTACCGCAAGACCCAGGGGCCCGTTCATCTCGATGCGATCTGGCGGCGCGTTTTCCGATACGAATCGATCCTGGGCGACGTAGCCGCAGATGACGAGGCCCAGAAACTTGCGAAGTCCGACTTCCTCGCCCGGGCCGAAGAAGCACTGGCCTCGCACCTGCCCCAAATACGCCAGATGCACCTGATCGGCCTGGACCTGCGTTATCTCGAAGACTGGCGCGACGGAGCGTACCTCGATTGCAGCGATACCAAGCTCACCGAACAGTTTGAAGGTAATTCGACGCTGACGGCTGTCCGCCGCGAAGTGGGCCTCTGGGGCGCCGTGGGAATGCGGAACTTCACGATCAGGAAGATATCCCGGGGACTATGGTTCAGGTTTATCACACGAATGGTCGCAATGGAAATCGGCGGGTCGGTCGAGCAGCTCAACAGGCTCTACAAGACAGACCTGTTCAACTCGCAGGTGCTGCTCTGGCCCGGCGAGGCCGAATCCCCGTGGCTGGGCGCATTTGAAGGGGCCCACGACGAAGTTCTCCGCCGCCGCCGCAAAGCCATCCGCAATGTCTTCGGGCCGGATATCGAGACCGCCGGCGAGGTCATCGACCGAATGCTCTACACCGATTTCGCTTTGGCTACCGAACTTCGCACGCGATACGACGTGGAATATTGCACCGGCGCCCTCGGATACGACGCACTGGAGGACCTCCGGACCGGTTGCCGGGAACCGCGCGACCTGAGGCGGGCCGAACGGACAGGGCAGCAGGCCGGAAAGGGCCGAATCGCCCTGAAGAGATTCCTGACCACCCACCGGTCCGAACTGCTCAAACCGAAAAACGCCGGGGCGCTGCGAGCGGTGAAAATCGCCTTCCACATCAACAAAGACAACCTGAAGCACAAGATCATCGATCACGCTATCCGCGGGCGCGTAAGCGGGCCCATCGATGAGATACTGGCGGTTATTGATACCGTGGCGGGCGATGAACGGACCTTCACACGCCGCCTGGTGGCCGTTCGCATGCACCACGAAATGACGCGACTGGCCAGAAGCGGATACTACCAACTGGTCCAAACGCTGGGCTACGCTAACGGCAGGTTCTAGGTTCTAGGTTCTAGGTTCTGGGTTCTGGGTTCTGGGTTCTGGGTTCTGGGTTCTGGGTTCTGGGTTCTGGGTTCTGGGTTCTGGGTTTCAACCCTAGAACCTAGAACCTGCCGTTAACAGGATCGCGCGGACCGGGACGCCTTCGGCGCCGATGAGTTTCAGCGGCAGGCAGATTAACTGGTACTCACCCAGTGGTACGTCCGCCAGGTTCAGTGACTCGACGATAACGACACCCGCGGCCAGCAGTATGCGATGCACCGCGCCGCTCTGGTCGGAAAATCCTATCGACATGCGGTCGATCCCGACGAGCTTCACTCCGCGGGCAACCAGCCATCTCGCCCCGCATTCGCCGAGTGCGGCCGCATCGGGCGTGCGGAGGAGCAGGCGCGTTGTACCGGCCGCCAGATCGAATCGATCGAGCGTCTCGGCGGTTATGGCACCTGCGCCGGGGACATCCACCAGCACAGCGTGACCGACCAGGATATCGAGCGAGATTTCATCGACGGACGGGGCGCCGGAAATGAAGTGACATGGCGCATCGACGTGCGTACCGGCATGGAGAGACATCGCCACTTCGCTGAGAGTAACCGCGTCCCCGCGATCAATGTCGCTTGCGCGGCGAATCTGCACGGATCGGTCGCCGGGGTAAACGGGCGTCGAATCGCTGAGCGGAAGTGAAATATCGTAAATCATGGCGCCCCTTCGCAGCGGGAGCTATTCGGTGGACAGATCGACTTTGCACACCTTCTGGACCGACATTGTTTTTCCCGTAAGGTAATCGACGAACTCCACGCGAACGGTGATCTCGTCGTGTTTGGGAGGCCCGGTTTTCCACGGACACGTGAACGAGAAATGGTAGGTCAGGAAACCGCCAGAGAACGCCTTGGCTACCTCGTCAACGGACCACTTGTACTGGCCGATCAGCGTTTTGTCGGCCGGTTCGCCCAGGTCATACAATTGCACGGTGACGGACCCGGCGGCTTTTATCGTATCGCCGTTGGCGTCGATCGGCCTGAGGAACACTTTAATACCGTCGTCCCCCCCCTGGGCATCGAGGTCCGCCCCGCCGGTATACTGGCCGAGCTTGATAGCCTTGGCGTAGTAGAGTTTTTTGAGGCGGTCGGGCCCCAGGCCCACAAGCGTGTCTATCCGTTTCTGCTTGCGAGCAAGTTCGCTCCTGGCGTCGGAAACCGCCTGTTGCGCGACTTTGGTTTCGGCGCGGGCCGATTCCAGATCCGCGGTGAGTTGCTCGATCTTCTCACGCTGCTGAAAGATATCCATTCCGCGGCAGCCGGGCAAAGCTGCTGAGACAACAACAGCCGAAATCAGGACCAGCATACCGCGGGAGATCATTTGTCTTTTGCCTTTATATTGGGAGTTTCAGGCATGTGTTCAAGAATCCTGTCGACGCATCCGTACTCGACGGCCTCTTCCGCCGACAGCCACTTGTTCCGGTCGCAGTCAGAGTGAACCTGCTCGACGGACTGCCCGGTATGCCGGGACATTATTTCGTAGAGACGTTGGCGCAGTCGCGTGATTTCGTTGGCTTCGATCTCCAGATCGGTAGCCACACCGGTCAGCACGCCGGAGATCAGGGGCTGGTGGATCAGCACGCGGCTGGAAGGCAGCATGCTGCGCTTCTCCCGCGACCCGCCCGCCAGGAGCACGG
Organism: Phycisphaerae bacterium; assembly: GCA_016782885.1. Classification (GTDB taxonomy): domain Bacteria; phylum Planctomycetota; class Phycisphaerae; order SM23-33; family SM23-33; genus BS750m-G57. The sequence goes on from JADHXQ010000067.1 coordinate 3,380, forward strand.
CGCCCATGGAGGCGGCCATACCTATCGCATACGTACAGATATCGGGGCGGATGAACTGCATCGTATCGTAGATCGCCAACCCCGCCGAAACGCTTCCGCCCGGCGAGTTGATGTACATGTGTACGTCGGCGTGCGGATCCTCGTTAGAGAGGAACAGCAGTTGGGCGACCACAACGTTTGCGACGGCGTCGTCGATGGCGCCGCCGACAAAAACAATGCGATCTGACAGCAGGCGCGAGTAGATATCCATGCTGCGTTCGCCGCGGCCGGTTTTTTCGATAACAAACGGTGTAGGATAGTATGGCATATTCTTGTCCACTTTGGTCACTGGTTCCGTAGTCGCCAAAAGCGCCGGGGCGGGACCGGCGACTATTTTTTGTCGGTATCCTTGAGGTTCTGGATTATCTCGTCGACGACACCGTATTCGACGGCTTCCTGTGCGGACATATAGTAGTCGCGTTCGCTGTCTTTTTGAACTTCATCAACGGTATGCCCGGTATGCTTTCCGAGCAGTTCGTTCAGGACGCCCTTTGCCCGTATGATTTCCTTTGCCTGGATTACGATATCGGAGGCCTGCCCTGTAATCCCGCCCCAGGGCTGGTGGATCATCACCTTGCTGTGCGGAAGGACGTATCGTTTTCCGGGCGTTCCCGAGGCGAGGATGATCGCGGCGCCGCTGGCGGCCTGTCCTACGCAGAGGGTCGAAACTTCGCACTCCAGGAACTGGATGGTGTCGTAAATCGCGAGCGTATCGTCAACGGATCCGCCGGGCGAGTTAATGTAGATGGCGATAGCCCGCTCGCGTGCTTTGGCCTGCAACTCCAGCAGCCTCATTATCAGGCTGCCCGCGGTGTTTGGGCCAATTTCTCCCCAGAGGAACACGATGCGTTCCTCTGCCAGCCGCTCCTCGAGGGTCATCTCGCGCCTGGCTGCATAGTCAGGATACGCAAGCGCCCGCGGATCAGAGGGTCGTTTCATTATTATTCAACTCCTGCAGGGCGTTATTTCGAATCGTCCTGGGATTTTCCAGCCGATTTCCTGGCAGTTTTCTTAGCCGCCTTCTTTTCCGTCTTCTTTGCGGTCTTCTTTGCGGTCTTCTTGGCGGTCTTCTTGGCGGTCTTCTTTTCCGTCTTCTTGGCGGATTTCTTGGGCTTGGGCTTGGGCTCTTCGGCTATCTCGGTTACTTCGGCGTCGGCGAGAATCTTATCGAGCGCCGCATCTTCTCGCATCGATGTCCTTACCTGTTCGAGCGAACCGTCGGCCTCGAGTTCCTGCCGCATCTTCTCGGGGCGGCGTTGGTATTGGGCGGCCATCGAAGCGACCATGGCATTCAGGTCGCCGTCGGAGATTTCGATTTCCATCTGGTCTGAGATCTTGCCAAGGATAAACTGAAGCCTCAGTTCGCGATCCGCCTGCTGCTCGGCTTCGGCCTTGATCACGGTCATGTTCTCTTCGACCTGCTCGCGAGGCATCCCCGCGCGGAGCAGCTCGATGTAGCGTCTTCGCAATACAGCTTCGGTATGTCTGGCGGCGACGCCCTCGGGCAGATCGAAATTGGTGTTGTCCAGCAAGGACTTCGAAACCTGCGCCCGCATATCGCGTGCGATTTCGCTTTCGATCCGCTCGACCATGCGCCCACGGACGAACTCGCGGAGTTCTTCCAGGCTCTCGAAACCGAGTTGCTTCGCGAATTCCGGACTGGCTTCCGGCAAGACGCGGGAAGTCAGCGACTTTATGGTCACTTCGACCTTGGCGGATTTGCCTTTCCATTCTTCGTTCGGATGCGCTTCGGGCACGGTGACTTCCAGCGTGGCGGTATCTCCGACGCCCTTTCCGACCAGTGCGGCGCCCAGATCGACCAGGGGCAGGCCCTCGATCTGGCCCGGCGCGGCGCGGAGACCGATTTCGTCGCGCTCGACGGTATCGGCGCCTTCGACAGTGATTTTCGCCGAGGCGGTGAGGCTGTCGCCATCAGCGGCCGGTCCGTCCGACGGTTCGAAAGTGGCCCGGGTGCTCCGCAGTTCGTCAACATACTCGTCGATCCGCTCGTCGCCAACCTCGACAATGCGCTTCTCGACGGGAATGCCCTTGATGTTCGGAAGTTCGAACTCGGGCTCAACTTCCACCTCGAACGAATAGGCCATGTCGCCGGTCTCGGGCAGTTCGATGTCGTCGAGTTCCAGGTCGGGCTCGCCGAGAACTTTCAGGTCGGCCTTCTCGATGGCATGACCGAGAGATTCGCCGATAAGAGCGTTGCGAACGTCGGTGGCAACTTCACGTCCGAAACGCTTCTCGATAAGCCTCCGCGGCGCGTGTCCGATACGAAAACCAGGCACCTGGGCGGTGTCGCCCAACTCCCCGTACATCTCGTCACGCTTGGCGTCGATGGTGGCCTGGGGAATCGTAACGGTTACTTTCTTCCTCAGCTTACCGGCGTCCTCGACGTCCACCGTATTGTCATCCATCAGGTTTTCTTCGGCATCTTCGTCGGTCGGTTCGGCCTGATCTTCTACATCCGGTTCGACCTGTTCTTCCACTGTTTCTTCTATTTGATCGTCTGCATTCACTTCGTTTTGAACGTTTTCTTCGTCAGCCATCGTTATGGAACTCCCATGTCCACAGCCCGGCGGCCAGACGCATCCACGAGACACATCCCCGGCCGGGCAAAGTAGTTCGACCGCTCAGGGCGACTATATATACAGACCAGCCGCAGCGGTCAAGACAAGTAACTGTACGCAAACTAAATGCAGGAGTCAACAGCAAGAATCAATCGCCGCAATTACGTGTATCCGAAAATGTCAAATAATCGGCAGCGATACTGGGCGATTGGTCCGGTAACATTCCTGTGCGGCCAGGGCAATCTCGTGGGTTGCGATGGCGTTCTCGAAGTTGCAGTGCGATTCGACGTCGCCGACGATGCACTCGACGAAATGGTCCATCTGCGCCTGGAACGGATGGTGCGTGACGTCCGAACTGCCGGGACAGATGCCCGGTATTTCCCGCCATCCGCCCTGCTCGGGGTTCTCGTGGGAGTATATCCGATTGTCGCGAATGGTACCGGCGTCTCCGAAGATGCTTACGGGAAACGTGTACGGCTGGATGCACTCGAAGTTGACTGAGACCTTGCCCAGCACGCCGTTGTCGAATCGCACCAGGGCGATCTCGAGCCCGTCGTACTCCAGCGGCGCCCCCTCGTGCCACTGGCCCGTTATGGGGTTGTACTGACGCGTGGTCCCCTTGCGCTTCCCGCCGGCGCAAGCAAAAACTTCGACGGGAGTTGCGGCATCGAATTCCCCCGGCGCGGAGAACCAGCGAAGCGTGTCGATAGCGTGACACCCCGCAACCAGCATCGCGCTGCCGCCGGTGTCGAGGCGCCGCCCTTGTTCGTACCCGCCCCACCAGTCGCCCTGGTAGCTCTGGTAATCGGTCTCCACCGAATATATCTCGCCCAACTCGCCTCCCGCGATGAGCGACTTGCAGTTCTGGAACATCGGGTTCCATCGCAGTACGAAGCTGACGATCGTCTTAACGCCGGCGGTTCCGATAGCATCCCGCATGGCTCGCATCTCATCGAGCGTCATCGCCGCGGGCTTTTCGATAGCGATATGCTTACCCGCACCAGCCGCCGCAATGGTATTGTCAGCATGAATATGCTGCGGCGTACAGACCGAAACGATGTCGACGCCCTCGTGGGCGAGCGCAGCCTCGTAATCGTCGTAGCACGCAACGTCGAGACCGGACTCTTCAGCCCGGTTGCGGGCGTCGGCCTCCGTCAGGCTGGATATCGCGACAACTTCCGTGTTGGGGTTGGCGCCGAACGCGGCGATATGCTGCGTAGACACCCATCCCGCGCCATGAATCAAAACGCCCAGTTTCCGCTCGGCCATATGCTATCTCCCAATCTCCGCGTCCAATTGTATCCAAACCGCCGGCGTTGACAAGGGAGTTACTTCTTCTCTACCGGTATGACGACGATGTCGTCGAACATGGCGGTTGTCTTGAATGATCCCGCCCCGATCGCGCCGGACAGGATCGGATTATTCTTGTCGGTGTACTCGATACGCAAACCTTTCTCCGGGTCGCCGTGGGTGCGGTTGAACCAGATGCGGATCTTCGGACCGATCGCTTCGATGCGGATCAGACTCCACTCGTTCAGACGCGATTTCGTCTTGAGCTTCGTAATATCGTACGACGCCAATTCCTTCCAATTCTCACCCTCGAACTTGCCCAGCACGAGCTTCTTACCGGTGTGGAATACCGAGTAGCAGCGAACATCCTCGAACTCCTGACCAGGTTTGTTCACGCGGAACAGGAACCCTGCCGTCGGGTCGCCCTCTTCGTCGTATACCGGCGCCTTGGCATTCCTCCGCTTCCAGGGAATGTTGACCAGGACCTTGCCTTCGAGGATATAGTCTCTCCACTTGGCATCGCCGGCGACGGCTTTGCATCTGTGGGGAACGTAGAGCCCGTGATTGGAGCCCATATGCTTGACGCCGAAGAACTTCCAGCCCTTAGCGCCGGACTCGAAGGACTCGAAGAAAGCGGCGCCGGACTTGCCGGTCACGTACCGCTTGCAGGCCTCGGCCTCCGCCAGCGAAACCGGCGTCGCGTCCGCCCACATCAGTCCGCACCAGGGAATCTCAGGCTCGGGATCGGGTTTGCCTCTCTTATGGCCGTTGTCAACCCAGTGCCAGCGACAGTTGGAGTTGCCGACCATCAATTCCCAGGTAAGATACACACCGGGGGTCGACTTACCGGACGCGCGGCGTTTTTCGAGCCAGGAAATAACGTCAGTGGCGCTACCGTGAATTCGGCGGGTCGCTTTCCAGCGCGCGCCGGCTTCGGTGAATACGGTTCCCTTGGATTTTTCGATGCCGATTTTGGAGAACGCCTCCCAGAAGCCCCAGGCGTTGTTGTAAACGTGGGAGTCGACGATATCCGTAACATCGCAATCACCCCATCCGCCCTTGCCCTTTTCACAATTGAGAACAGGTTGCGTTGGTTTGAGTTCCTTGGCCCACTTGTACCCGGCCCGCTTGAGTTTGTCGCGGTACTCGTCGCCGGGCGGCGGTTCGTTGTGAATCTCCCAGAAGAGCACGCGCTTGTCGGACCGGTACGGCCGGATGATCTCCTGAACGTAGGGCTTGAACTTTTCGAGATTGTCCTTGTCGATGTCGCGCGCCTGGGGCGACTGGGCCCAGCGGCTGTTATGGAAACCGTAAATCGGCTTGGCCGGCTTGTCGAGGTAGATGCCCTCGTGGCGATGGCATCCGTCGAAGAAGACAAATCCCGGGCGGATACCATGTTTCTTGCAGATGACAAGGAACTTCTCGATGTTGGCCAGCAGCACCTTCTTCTCCTGAAAGAAATTGATATCGTGCAGGTAAACCCGCAGTGTCGATATCCCGAAATATTTCTTCGCCGCGGCGAGTTCCTTTTCGACAACGTCCGCCCGGAAATCATGCCAAAACTGAACCTGGTTGACCGCATACGCCGGGGTGTAATTGGAGCCCACCAAACCGTCAGTCGGCGGCTTGGCGGTCATTTTGTAGACCCCGGAATCCGCATCAGCCGCCAGCGCGACCCGCCCGCCGGCGACCAGTAAAACGATCAATACCACATAAACCACGAATGCACGCGTTCTGTCTTTCACGGAAAATCTCCTGTTTGGACCCCGCGAATCGGGCAGAGCGTTCGATCTATCCCAACCGGGGTCCTTCAGTGTATCAAAAAACCGTTCGCATTAACAATTCGCAGGCGCGATGCGTTCAGGGCAATCGCACACAAATCTAACGTGCTCCAAAGGTGGAGACGAAAACAGAGGACAGTTTCAATTGCGCGAATGGGACGTGTGAGACTTCGCACTGCGATGCTGCGACACCTTGACCAATCCCCTACAACTTTACATCCCACCGGCGCACGTTCACGCGGAATCAAATTTCCTATCAGTAAATCTAGAGCGTACACATTTGTACATTGTCGAAATTCCGACCGTAATACTGCATGTACTCCACCTTGCGTTCCAGGGCGCCAATCACATACTTGTTGAAGTTGACCTTGGTGAATTTCTGGGCGCTGCCCAATCCGCCGGGGCTGAAGACGTTAATTTCCATCAACTTGTGCCCGACAATATCCAGCCCCACCAGGAACATGCCGTCCTGCACCAGCTTCGGCCGTACGATCTCGGCAATTTTCAAATCTTTTTCCGTGACCTCCGCCGCCGCCAGCTTGCCGCCGGCATGGATATTACTGCGCATATCCCCGCCGCTGCGCACCCGTCGAAAGGCCGCGTACTTGCCTCTTACCCGCAGAGGGCGACCGTTCATGACAAACAGGCGCATGTCTCCATCCTGGGCCGCGGGAAGATACTCTTGGGCTATGACATACCCGTCGCGACTGACCGCGTCGATCATCTGATTCAGATTCGGGATGTCGCGCTTCTCGACCAGAAAGACGCTGGCGCCCCCCGATCCCTGCAAGGGTTTCAGCACGCAACGGTCCTCCTCCCTGGCGAAGGCCTTGAGTTCGTCGCGATCGCGTGAGATCAAGGTGCGCGGACGGACCTCTTCAGGAAATAACTGGAAGTACATTTTGCTCGATGCCTTGGCCAGGCCGTTTGGATCGTTGACCACAATCACGCCGTGCCGCATGGCCAAACGACCAAATTCAGCGGCGATGTTCGTGGCCCAGGGCCGATTAATGTAGTCATCCGACGGGACGTTTCGCAACATCAACACATCCAGTTCGTCAACCGTAACACGCTGTTTCCCCCCCCTTTTGCCCCATACATCCGCCAGGTAAGTCTGCGTGGTCTTGCACTTCTTCGCAAACGGGGCGTGACGCGCCCGAGCCCGAACCAGTTCATCCGGATCATAGGCGATGTCTCCAACTCCGATCAAGTAGGCCTCGTGACCTTGCTTATGCGCTTCGTGAGCCAGGCGAACAGTCGTAAAGTTCGGGGTTTCCGTCATCACATCATTCACTACAAATCCGATTCTCATGGGACAGCCTTTCCGCTATGAATAAGTCAAAGTGGCGCCAACGCCCTATTATTTAAGTTGCGACGGTAAGACGCCATATCATCTACTTTGCACTGTAGAACATCAATCGCCACATGCGTAAACTTCCCCAAATTCATCGCGGTCGTCCGTTTCCGGTTGAGGACTTGTTCACCAGATCCAGCACAGAGACGGGATTGTTACGCAACTTGTCGAGTCTCTGAAGGGAAGCGGCTTCCTGCATGTAACGCGGCAATACCGGGACAGGTTTCAACACATTGCGGTAGAGAAGCTCCCTGATTATCGGGATATGCTTACCAGCCATCTTGCCTGTAAACAACAGTTTCAAGTCATTGCCATCCCGTACATACTGCAGAATCGCCTTAAGGCCTCGTAAGTAAACCATGTCCTTGGTCAATCCGCCGCCCCTGTAGACACGCATGGCGACGGTATAGGCGCTCCGCTGTATGAATCGGTAATCGCGACTGAGCACTCGGAATGTGTCGACAAATGACGCGCCGTCGATGAGGCATCGTACGGCCACAACACGGGCCGCCAGTTGCCGCATGCGGTCGCGGGTCAATCCGCCGACCAGGTATTCAGACAACACCGCGATACCCTCCTGCAGTTCTTCATAACCCGCCAGTCCCGAACAAAGTTGCTGAAACGGCTGCATGTGACCGTTAAAATACGTCAACAGGTGAGTGCCGACTTCATGGGCCATGAGGGCCTCGACGCGTGATGCCGGCAGGCTCAGATCGGAGTTAATCAGGAGTTTACCGCGCGACACGATCAGTCCGCTGACTTCCTCGGTCACGCGTACTCCGGCCTTGAACTCAGGGCGGATGGTCCGATAGAAATCGATTTCCCTTTCCGCACGGCGTGCGAATTCTTCGGCGTTAAGTTTGGGGCCTTTTTCAACATTATCTTTCGCCGACAACTGAGTCAGCAGACTTTGTGCTAACTGGAGCAGGTCGTCTTCCACACCGCCAAATAGCTGCAGGCTTGCGTACAGGAACCGCGGCGTGTCCCGGTCACGCAACATCGTGAGTTTCAACTCCAGTTCTTCCTGCTTTTCCTGAAATAACCGCTGTAGGGCCGGATCCTCGACACGTTCAATGGGTATCTTATACAGATGTCGCTTAAGCACGCTCGGATCGACCTGCACGGGAGGATAATGAAACTCGGGAGTACGTTCAAATCGCGCCCGTTGAAACTGCTTCCAGGCGGAATTGGTGTTGACCGGCGTTAACTGCAGCAGATAATCGAATTTATTGCTCACCTCGGCCAGTTGATGGTCAACCTTCCATACCGCCTGCACGACCGCCCTTCGCCCCAGTGCATGAAAGTGAGGGGGGCATTGCGTGGTGCATGACTGCATGAATTCGAAATAGGTCTGGCGCAGGGCCAAACTCAGACTGCGTCGCAGGGATCTGCTCAGCAGCGGGAATTCCTCTGTCGAGTTGGGCTTGCGGTACACCGGCGGAACGGCGATTCCGAGCATCGAACAATTCAGCGCCCTGGCCTGCGGGGTCGTCAACAGGGGATGCAGCGCCGATGCATATCCCCGGTCATCACGAAGCACTTCGACTTCAACATTCTGTTTGAGGACTTTGAAACGCTTCAGCCGCTTTCTAAACGCTTCAACCGTTCGGGTAATCGCTCCGCTGCGGGGCGCACGGATAGTGAAATTAGGCAATACCGTGGGGACCGCCGGATCATTAGCCTCGCCGCCATCCGGCGTCGCCCATATCTCGACAATCAGGAATGCGCCAAATTCACCCGAAAGCAACTCGACGATTCTATGCACTAATGCGGCGACTCCCCTGCGATGCCGCGCCTGGCCCGGAGCGATCATGTACGACGCCTCCCCCTTTACCAGACGTTCGGTCCCGGCGTCCTCATTGTCCGGCGGTCGGCGGTAGACGCATAAGAAGGGTAATTTTCGATCGATATGCAGGCGCCCCCCCCCAGGCAGTGTTCGGCGTATGCGTACGTTTCGCACAAGCCGCTCGCAAACGGCCTCGATCAATGTCGGCGTAATCTCGTCCCGCAGACTTTTAGCACCTTTGCGCTTAGTCGTTTTCTTTGTGGTCGTCATTATGTTCTGAGATTGTTTGTGCGGGCTACATACTCTCCAGCACGTCCAGCACGACTGACGCCGTCGCCTGAAGCGCACGGCCTATCTCCTCAATGTACGCCCTGTCCGGTATTCCTGTCCACTCATCCATAAAGAACTTCTTGAACTCAATAGCAAGCGCCACACCGTTGTCAGGGAAGTTCTCATGAATCCACTGGGGCCATCTCCCGCCCCGAAACTTCACATTCTCCCGGACATCCAGCCTACCGCCGGGAAACTCAACGCCGCGCAATGTGTCGATGAATGCGTCGGCCACCGGCCCCCATCGGTCACGGTTCATTGTTCCTGTGCCAACATTGACCTGCGGATTGTCGGATATGTCAGCCGGCGGACCATCGGGCCCCTGACGGCGATGGTTGTACGAATGCAGGTCGAACACGACAAAACGACCGTACTCACGCGACATCTCTTCAAGCAGAGTACGCATGCTGTCATAGAAAAGGTCGTACTCAGCCAGTGATTCCTCAAACATCCCGGGGGGCGGGTCCCCTTTCCAGACCGTCAATCCCCAGGCATCTTCCGGTCTGCGATAAACCGCCTTGTCGCGGGGGCGGTTCAAGTCCGCTTCAAAGCGAGATCGCGTGCCAATCACACGCACCGGAGCGATCGCGGTCCATTGGCCAGTGAATGGGTCTTCTTCACCAAACCGCTCCGAATCGCTCAACGCCAGATATCCCGCCACGTCATCACGCACATCGTGTCCGTCGTGAATGGCCGTAGCAATCAGCGGTCCGCGCCCTGTCTGCACCCGCCAGATCGGATCGGTCATCTGTAATTCCTTTCACAGCTTAAATGATCATCTTAGGTCATTGTAACGGGATTGGCAATCAGGCAAATAGCTCAATCTGTTGCAGGAAGAAGAGAGACGTTGCTGTAAGGGATTAGAGTTCAGATAGCATTACGGCGACCGAGTTCGGCGGCGCATTGATAGAGAACCAATACGTTCCCCCTTCGCCCCAACTCACGCGACCGGTGGCGTGCGATAACCAGTACTTGTCCGGCCACGGTCACACGCTGTGAACCAATTGTGACAAGCGGCGACGGATCAACATCCAACAGCAAACAAGGAACGCCCGATTTCCAAGTGAACGGCGGACCCTTCGATCCGCAGGCGGACTCAGGATCTACGACAGGGCAGGCGACGGACGGCAACTTTCCACTTGCTCGAAATCCTGACAGAAGAGTTTTAGATTTGATTAGATGCGATTGCCGTGGCGATGGGGTCCTCATCTGAAGCATATGACTTCTCGGCTCTTCAACACCACGAACAGGGCGTCGGCGGCTGAGGCCATCCCGTCGAACACTGGCGGATAGGCCAGTTTGCACTCGGCGATGGTCTTTCCGTCCCGCGTTGACAGAGCCCACAGCATCGCGCCCTTCCGCCCCTGCAGCGCCGCCAGCGGATCGTCAGCGGGAATTTCGTCGGGCGGTCCGGCCAGCAGGAGCGTCCGATCGGCCAGGACCATCGCCCTGACTCGTATCGGTATTCGCCGCATCCATTTCGCCGGCTTGGGCCTTATCTGGTCGGGGCGTTCGCCCTCGGCGCCCTTGACCCTGGACGACTGCTGAGGCTCGTTGGAGTTATCATCCGCGCAGAGCAGGTATCCCGACCCGGGCTTGAAGTATCCGCTGCGGAAGTGGTTGCCCGGTCCCCGGCGGTCGAACACCTTCACGCTGTAGGTAGTGCTATCGTCGAACGCGAGAATCTGACCGCTCTTGGGCGCCGAGGCGGCGAGAGTGTATCCGGGCCAGACGCGAGCGTACATCCAGAACGACCGGTTGAAGTACGCATCGTCAAGGAACCCGGAGGTCGCGCTGAGATGCAGGCCCGTCTTGCGCCTGCCCGCCTTGTTGATCGAATCGCTCGGGCTAACCGTCAGCTTGTGGTCAAACTGGACCCTGGACATGTAGATGCTGTCGGCGCCGGAGACCATGATGTCTGTCCGCGCGCCCTGTAGCATGTCCATCGGTCCCGAGCCTGCGGGGTTTTCCATGGTCATGGGTTTATCGTGCAGTTGCCTCTGGTGACGTATCTCCCCGGTTTCCAGATCGAGTGCGTAGAGGCTGATCCCGCCGTCAACGAAGGACGATCTGCCCGCGGCGATATAGACCAATCCGCGGCGCACAAGCACGCTTCCGTGAACCGGCCAGACCGACTCGACCTGTCCATACGCCCCGAGCCTGCGGTTCGTTTGAGCGGCGCGAAATCGCCACGCCAACTCGCCGTCTGACGCTCTGAGGCAGTACACGTATCCGTCGCGGCATCCAAAGAGGCACAGGGCGCCCGCGACCGTCGGTGGAGAATCAATGCGCCCGCCAGCGGTGAAAGTCCACAAGGGCGTCCCGCCTGCCGCCTTGAGGGCGTGGACCTTGTGCGTGTCGACGCCCGCGACGTATACAATCCCGGCGGCGATCACCGGAGGCGTCAGCCTGCCCGCGCCGGCAAGCTTGACCTTCCAACTCTGTTTCAGCGCCGCCGGCGCCTTGCACGATGCGCATCCGCTGCGCGCGGGGTCGTGGCGGTATGTCGACCAGTCCGAGCGGGGATTGGGAACCGCCGATTTCGACTCCGTTCCGAACGCCGGGCCTTTCTCGACGCGCGAGGCCTTAACCGCCGCACCCTCGATTTTCGACCCGCCGGCCGGGGCAAGCGCGTTAAACCCCTTCAGTTGAACGCCGGGATAGCAGAAGCAGGCGTGCGGGGGCGTGTAGAGCAGCCCGTTGCCCGGAACGATACCGAGCCGGCAGGTCCCGCGCACCCAGTCGTGCAACTGCGGGGGCTGCTTGCCGCTTATATCGAAGAACTCCACGCCCCGCTTCGAGTTGAGCAGGTAGTTTACGGTGGCTTTTCTCTGGTGGCAGCGGTGGTGGTGGCCCGGTGAGACCCCGACGCTGATTCTGCGCTTGATTTTGCCCGTCTGCAGGTCGAGTCCGATGCCCGTTCCGCCCAGCCAGACCAAGCCATCTATCACAAACACCTCCGCCGGACCGACGAACCCCCTGATGCTCTGCTTGTGAATCCACATCACGCTTCCGTCGGCGGGCGAGTGCGCCGTTACGCCCTTGCCATGAAGGACCAGGATCGCCTTTTCGCAGGCGACGAGACTCCCGGAAGTCGACGCGACGCGCCATCGCACCTTGCCCGTCTGCAGATCCGAACAGACCACGTCTTTACCATCGATAAACATCGCAACATCGCCCCGGGCCAAAAGGCTCAGCGGCGCAAGTCGCCCTTCGACTGACCACATGCGCTTTCCGGTGGCGACATCCAGAGCCATAACGCCGCCGGTTGCGGTTTTAGCGGCTGGGCTCTTGCCCTTCCGCCGGCGGACCGGAGCAGTTGGCCTGGCCGCAAGGAGGACGCCTTTGTACAGCACAAGTTCGCCGACCGACTCGGTATCCTTGTAAACCGCAAGGGTGCGTCCTGTGGCGGCGTCGAACACTGTCACCGCCCGCCCGGCGCCCAGCGCCGCGTAAACCCGATCGTCCGCGGCAACAATCCGCCGGTTAGGCGTCGGCGTGCAGTAGAGCCAATATTTGTTGGGGTCGGCCCAGGACCCGATGTCCCGTTTCCACAACCGCACTCCGTTGAATGCGTCGCGTGCGACCAGCGACCATTTCGACGGAAACCGTTCGTCGACCATACCGACAGGCCCTTCATCATGCACGTGGAACAGTCGCCCCGCCGACGATACCACGCCCTGGATGCTGGGGGCGCCCTCGTGGCTCCTGGCCCATCGGGGCGGAGCGGTCCACTGCATCCGCCTGGGCGGGCCCGCGACCGTGTCTTGCGAGACGGCGTTGTTGTCCGGTCCGTGGAGGTAGTGGGTCCAGTCGTCGATCTTTTTGGGGCGGGGCTTAAGAGTCTTGCGCCATTGCCCGCTTTTTTTGACATACGCCGTCCCGCCGGGCGCCAGTACCCGCATCACTTCGGTCATTTTCACGGCCCCGAGGTCCTCGCAGACGACCAGGTTCACAAAGTTATCGATGTAGGGCAGATTCTCACCATCGAACGTGTCGGCAGACACCCTTCCGTAAAGCCCGCGGGAAGCGATATGTTTTCTCGCCGCGCTGATGTGCTTCGCGTCGGAATCCAGCGCGTGGACCAGGAGTGCTTCGTTTGCGCCCATTGACGCGGTGAGCTTTCCCTCACCGCACCCCACATGCACCACCAACCCGCTGGTGACGCCGGTGGCGGTCAGTATTTCCTCAGCACCGATCCCACCCGCCGCACACCCGCACCAGAGGCCCAAAGCAAGCGGCACCGTCATTGCGATCCGTCCGAAGCGCCGAAATCTCATCGTAACATTCTGCATCTCATGCTCACTTTCCGGAATTCACCTCGCGTCGCGCGGCGGGGTTCATTTCGTTTCTTCCGACAGCGTCACGACGATCTCGGCGCTGAATATCGACGTCGGATCGCCGCGCTCGGCAAGTGTTTTCGCCATCATTCCGATCGATCGTGCTGCGCGGGCGCTGTGGAGTTTCTCGTCCTTTGGCATGACTGTCACGGGCTTGTCGAGATCGAGCATCCGATCGTTAAGGCGAATTGTCAATTGCTTTGCTTCGCCAGGTTCGATACCGATCGTCTGGTCTTTCAATTCGGCGCGAACTACAGCGCCTTTTGTGAGTTTCCCAACCGCCAACCAGTAAAAACGCGAGTGACTGTCCTGACGCCAGACGATACGAGCGGGCAAGGGATTGCGCGTGTATTTCGCCATCCACGGAATCGCCGCGGCGTCCTGGCGGTTGAGCCAGTGCCCCATGCCCCTGTAGAGCGGCGCCCAGTGGACGTAGCCTTCGGGGTCGCCCTTTTGCAATTCGTCGAGCTTACGGGCCCAATCCAGCGCGACCTTGTTGCGGTTGTACGCCTTGTCATTGGCGCCGACGTGTATGGTAAATGGCGTGTTGCGCAAATTCAGCGCCGAGGCGTTGCCCGGGTGCCCGGCCATCATGGAAGCCGCCGCCCAGCGATCGGCCATGCGCGGCGCCAGGCGGTACACGCCGTCGCCGCCGGCGGAATACCCAAACACGTACACGCGATTCGGGTCGACGCCCTCAAACACGATCAGGTTCTCGATCAACCGATCGAACAGAACATCGACATGCCCCTTGTGCCACATATTCCACGCATCGGTCGGAGCCCGCGGTACGGCGTACACACCTTCGCTCACTCGATACAGGCGCTTCTGATTCTCCCACTGCCCATCGTTTACTCGTTTCGGAGCCCCACCCCCGCCGTGCAGCGAGATGTACAGGCTGCGACCGCTCTTGGACTTCTTGCCGCTGACGCTGTAGTAGAAGGGCATCTTCACATCACCGGCGGTCAGCACGCGGGCTTTCATCTCGGCGGCACGTGTTTTCTTTATGCGATTAACGTGGTCGCCCCAGAGCAATTTCTCAGCGTCACCGGCATGCTCGCGGGTAAGCGCCACAGTGGCGAAACCCTGCTTCGACAGTTCCCCGCGCTTGGCGGAGTCGGTTTGCAGATACTTGGTCAACTGGTCGACCGCGTGCATGGACGCTTCGACGTCAAAGCCCGATGCGACCGCCGGTTGACTGGCGGGTTTCGCGCCCGCTCCGGGCTTCGTGTAGCGGTCAGTAACGTTCACCGCATAGACGTAATCGATCCTGCGGTCCCAGACCAGCGGGAAAATCATGCCCGTTCGTTTGAAACTGGTAGCGTAGATCGCATGCAGGCGGTGGTCTTTCTGGGCGGTGGCGGCCCGGGCGGTGAACCAGGCCCGGTCGAGCTTGCCCCCTACCGGCTCAGCCGCACCGGTGTAGTGCCAATCGCCGTCCCAAACTTCCACCCACGAATGGTTCCCGCTCCTGTTTGTCCACAACGGTGTTCCAGCGAAACGCGCGGGGATTCCAACTGCACGACAGGCGTCGACCAGCAGCACCGACAGGCCCGTACACGACGCCATACCCGCTTGAATCGTTTCGTATGGGCTTTGATCGGCCTTGGGACGCTTGCGGGAGAAGCGGACCTTCAGGAGCGGGAATATCTTCTCATTCAGGATCACCGCAGCCTGGCCCGGCGTTTTGGCCTTGGCGACCAGCGGGGCGAAGCGTTTGTAGAAATCCTCCCGCCAGTCGTCGCGCCGCTCGTTGACGCCGGCGTAGGGCAGCACATCATTGAGGAACAGCTCTTTGGAGATGCGATCTTTCCACGGCGCGCCATTCCACGCCTTGTAGGCAAAGCGAACGTTCTTCAACAGGAAGTCCGCCGAAAGGCTCGTCAAATCGCGTTTCGGCATGTACGCGATGAGGAACCGAACGCCTTCTTTCTGATCGCCGGGCGCCTTATCGATCGCTCCGCGAAGCTGAGCGGCGTTGTCGCCGGCGCGCTCCATGGCTGCGTCGACCAACTTCGACAGCGAATCGGTCGCGGCAGCGGACCTGCTGACCACAACGGGCTGCTCGGCGCAACCGCACGTAACTGCAATCAGCATCGCCACGACCATAACCGCAAACAGGAATCGTCTCCCTGTGCATCTCCTTGTGCGGCGGACCGGCCAAGGCCCCGCGTTCTCAAACGAGTTCAATCTTCAGTTCCTTGCCGAACACGGCGCTGATCTTCTCCAGCGTCTTGATTGTCGGATTGCATCGCCGGGGATTTTCGAGCTTCTGGTACGCTTGGTACGAAACGTTCAACTGCCTGGCTATTTCAACTTGAGGGCGCCCGTTACGAAGCTTACGCAGGCTATAAGCAATTTCAATATGCGGATGGATGTCGATATCGTAATATCCGCGCCCGCGATATTTGCGGGGTTCGGGCAGATCGAAACCGCGTTCGAAGTCAGATTCGATGGCACCGTTGACAGCTTCAACCGCATTGCCCAGAGCTTCAGCCAACGTATCGCCGTAGGTGTTAACGTTCGGGAACTCCGGAAACGATACCAGGTAGGCCCCTTCCTGTTTCTTGATCTTGGCGGCATAGGTCATCATGGTCGTATTCCTTTAATTCCGGCTTGCTTAAGAATCGCGATGGCGAGACCTTTGGGGATGTCTTTCTTACCGTGTACCGGTACGGGGATACTGCGGAGGCCTTCCTTGACCATGACATGGTGGCTACCGGATATCCGATCCAGAATCCAACCGTTACGCTTCATAATCTTGATAATCGCCCGTCCGGTCATAAACGCATTATACAACCTAAAGGTTGCAAGTCAACGGTGAACGCACTGATTGTATCCAAACCGCTGACATTGACAAGGCGCCGGGCCGGACGGTATCCTTGCCGGCCTCAAGAACAGCAAAAGGAACTACCATGAAATACGTATCCATAGTTGCGGCGATTGCCCTGACAGTGGCGGCAGTCCCGGCCAGGCCCCCTGCCGACAAGACCGTCGCGATACCGAAAATTGAATTCAGGAACGATACCAAAACCGCCACCCAAACCGTCACGATCGACGGCAAGGAGGCGTTCGTGTACCTCCACGGTGAAGACCTTGAGACTACCTGCTTCTACCCCGTTCGCAGCCCGTCGGGCAAGCTAATGACACTCAAGATCGCCGATGACAAAAAGAAGCAGAGCTACCCCCACCACCGCTCGTTCTGGTTCACCGACAAGATCCAACTCGACGGTCAAAGGGATGTGAACTTCTACGCCTCCTACTACACTGGCATCGACAAGAAAGACCCCAAATCTAAAAAACCCTTCCGCGACCGCATCAAACACGTGAAGTTCCTGCGGGCCGAAGTGCTCAAGGACAAACCCGTCGCCCACACGTCTATGAAACTCGTCTGGGAGGCCGACCGCAAGACGCCCTACCTCGACGAGACACGCGACGTGCGAATCGTAGCGCTCGGCGGGGGACAGTACTTTCTCGACATCACATTCACCGTCACAGCCGCGTACGGCAACGTGCGATTCACCAGCGATTCGGTGCATTACGCCTGGCCTTACGTTCGCATGCACCCGCAGTTTTCGGTGGACAAGGGCGGGACGATCACAAACTCCGAAGGCGGCGTCAACCAGAAAGGCACGCACGACAAGGTCGCCGTCTGGATCGACTATTCGGGCGTCGCCGGCGGAGTAACCGAAGGCCTTGCGATATTCAGCCATCCCGACAACGACCACCCGCACAAGTGGCTGACGCGCAACTACGGCTGCTTCGGCCCGCGGAGGATCGACGCGCGGAGCGGTAACAAAAAATACGTCCTGAAGAAAGGCGAGTCCCTCAAACGCCGCGTGGGCATACTGGTCCATCGCGGCGACGTCAAAGCCGGACAGGTCGCCCGACGATACAAGATGTATGTCGCCGGAAAGCTGTAGGCCCGGGTCTGCTTATTCCATCGCCGGTCCGGCGATGCGCTGACCGCGTTGTTGGCGGGCCTGGTCTTTGGGGGCGAACGTGCCGTAGAACAGGGCGTTGGCGTCCATCCAGGTCACTACCCTTCGAAACTCACCGGGGGTAAGCTTCACTTTATGGTGGGCGGTGGAGAAAGTTTTCATCACGCGGGGACTTCCCATGGCGCCGTAGAAACCGGGCCTGGTGGCGCGCCACTCGATATTGCCCCGCCGCAGCCACGACGAGTACGACACGCGCGAAACAAGGGCGTTGTAGGAGACGGTGTAGCGCCCCTGCGGCTGACCGGTCAGTACGACCTTGCCATCGGGCTTTTTGGGGTTGTGGCAGTGGACGCAGTGCTTGTCGAGCACAGGTTGCACGAGGATAGGATAGCTCAGCGGGTTCGAGCCGTCCGGTCCGGGAACGATTTTTGACGCCGGGCGCAACGACGCCAGCGGGCGGCGCCCCACCGGCGGCGCCATCGTGCGGTATTCGTGACAGCCGATGCAGGAGAGAGTCTCGCCCGGTTGGAGATAGGTTAAGCTGCGCATAATCTGGACGGCGCGGCCTTGGGTGTCGAGGGCCTGGAACGCCAGCGCCACGCCGGACGGGGCGCCGAAGCACGCCGACCCGTCGCGCTCGACGGGCACGGTCCCCAGCACCTGCTTTCCGGGCGCCGCGCGGGGGGCGCCGACGGGCGGCTGGTCCATATGCGGCGTGGATTTGGGCAGTACCTGGACGATGCGAAGGTGCGTGATCTTCTCTTTCGGAAGGGGCGGCCAGCCCTGGTAGACGTTCTGGAGGAGGAACGTTCCGCCCCGCCCGGGTCCTCTTTCCAGGATGGATGGCACCTTCTCCGGGCGCCGGCGAGGGCGGAGCGGAGCCGGCCAGAGGCTGCCGATGTTCAGGTCGCGGTATAGCAGTTCCTTGTTGCCGAACCGGTCGACCAGGTACAACCCGAACATGTTGACCGGATTTCGCTCCGGCTCGCCGACCAGGGCGTCGAAGCTGTAGGCGGCCAGGAAAAACTCCTCCGACAGCGGGCAGGCGCTGCGATAGCAATGCCCGGGCCAACGCCGCGCCTCGGGCGGAACGGGCGTTTTCCCGAGAGCGCCCGTTGACCAGCGGCCTGACTTTCCCGTCGGCGACTTGGCGACCGGGGCCTCGCTCTCGGGAAACAGCGCATCGGGCGTCAGGCGGGCGATCGGGTCCATTCCGTCGATGCCCTTGTTTATATCGAGCAGGATGATCGAGCCGGCCGTGATGGCATGGTGCGCCGCCGCGGTCGCCATCACCCGCCGCGAGCCGGGGATGGGGCGGGCCTCCCAGATGCCCACCGGATTGAACGTGTTGTTACCGTAGAATATCCGCACGTTGCTTCCGTCAGGTCGCACCGACCAGAGTTGCTGGTAGAACACGGCGCTGCGGTCGACGTAGTCCCATCGCGTGTAGAGCACGCGCCCGTCGTGCAGCACCGCCGGGTCCCACTCGTGAGTCTCGTGGAAGGAGATCGTCCGTGGATCCGAGCCGTCGGCGTTGGCGACCGTCAGCGTGTAGACAGGGCACGGCCCCCTCCCGCAACGGTGGAATCCCCCCCGCCGCGTCGAGATGAAAACGATCCGCCCGTCAGGCAGGCGGCGCGGGGAGAAGTCGTCGAACGGGTCCCTGGTCAACTGTCGCGGACCCGAGCCATCGGCGGATATTTCGTGCAGATTATAAAACCTGTCGGGGTGCTGGGTGCGGTTCTTCGGATCGCTCTTTACCGGGCAGTATGCAAACAACACCCGCCGCCCGTCGAAGGAAACTTCCGGATGCTGGTAGCTGCCCTGGGGCAATCGACCGGCGGTCAGCGAGCGGCATCGCATGGACTCTCCCGGCGATTCGAGAACGAACACCCCCCCCCCGGGACGGGCGCAGGCGCCGTAGTACTGCGTCAATTGATGGCTGAAGACGGCCGGGACCTGCTTGACAAACACCAGACCGCCCAGCCGGGCCAGCGGGTTGCTCAGCACGATCTTCCGACGAACCCGATGCACCTGCCGCCAGAGATCCTCCCAAGCCGCCCGCGGCGTGGAAGGCGCCGCGGCCAGACGCTTGAAGCGAGAGCGAAGCTGCTCCCACCGCCCCGCCTGTTGCTTCAGCGAGACGCTTCCGCCCCGCAGCTTTCGGATCAGCTCATCGCCGCGCCTCAGCGTGCGCCCGACGGCTGCGGGGTACGTGTCGGGGATTCGCGGTGTCCCGATCCCATCCTGCATTCGCCAGTCCCATTCGATCAGGGCCTCTTCAACAGGCGGGCGCATCGCCGGCATGACCGGCGGCGGACAGAGATTGTTTGGCGCGGGCGCCGGACAGATCGGGATATTGAACTCGCGCCCGCCGGCGCGCAGGTGGAGGCTCCGCCACCGAACGGCCGCTTCACCGGTCGCCCCGCGTGTTTTGAGGCGAATGACGGTCCGCGGTCCGGTCGCCTGGACGGGCAACTCAAGTCGCGCCTCGACGCCGGGGCGCAGCGTCTTCTCGACGGACTTGCCTCCATCGAGCCCGAGGCGGACGCCTGCTCCCGTACCGCAGGAGAGACTTGCCCGGACCGAAACAGAGAACGGCCCGGTCAATTGTCGCACCTCCACGATGACATCGATACTTTCGTCCGCTCGGATGCTCGCCAACAGGTCCGGTCCCATCACCGCGGCCTGCGGACCGCTCTTCTCGGCGATCAGCGAGAAACCGCACACCGCCGAACTTGGCTTAGGCGCCGCCTGTCCGCACAGGGCGATCCGAGGCGGGGCAAACACCGGCTGCCCCGCCGCCGCGACCGGCGCGAAAAGCGAAACAACCACCGCCCATCGCCAAAATGACGTCGCTATGCTCATGATTGCAGTTGTCCCAAATAAACTCGCACCGACGATCACCGTGGGGCTTTGCTGTGATTATGTCAGAATAATCTATGATAACACAATCAGAACCTGCTGGACAATCCCGACAGTTCTTGTCAGATTAGCACGCACCAGACGATCCATACGTAAACTGAAACCAAAGGACGCTCAAAGATGACCACTCCGCAAGAAGACAAGCCAGTTGACTTCATTCGCACTATAGTGGCCGGCGACATCGCCAATAACAAGAACGGCGGGCGAGTCCACACGCGTTTCCCGCCAGAGCCCAACGGGTATCTGCACATCGGGCACGCGAAGGCGATCTGCATCGATTTCGGAATCGCCGCCGATTTCGCCGGCAAATGCAATCTGCGCATGGACGACACCAATCCCATCGCCGAAGAGCAGGAATACGTCGACGCCATCCAGGAAGACATCCGATGGCTTGGCTGGGACTGGGATGGCGGGATGTTCTTCGCCTCGGACTACTTCGAGCGGATGTACGAGTATGCCCTGCAGTTGATCGACGCGGGCAAGGCGTACGTCGACGATCTGACGGCAGAGGAGATCCGCGAGTATCGCGGCACGCTGAGCGCACCGGGCAGGAACAGCCCCCACCGCGACCGGAGCGTCGAGGAGAACCGCGACCTGTTCGAGCGAATGAAGGCCGGCGAGTTCCCCGATGGCACTCGCGTGCTGCGCGCGAAGATCGACATGTCCTCGCCGAACTTCAACATGCGCGACCCGGTGATGTACCGCATCCTGCACGCGGTGCATCCTCACCGGGGCGACGAGTGGTGCATTTATCCGATGTACGACTGGGCCCACGGGCTCGAAGACTCGCTCGAGGGCATCACCCATTCGCTGTGCGACCTGGATTTCGAGAACCACCGCCCGCTGTACGACTGGTTCCTCGACCAGCTCGATATCCACCACCCCCAGCAGATCGAATTCGCGCGATTCAATTTGACGTACACGGTGACCAGCAAGCGGAAGCTGAAACAGCTTGTCGAGAGCAATCTGGTGAGCGGGTGGGACGACCCGCGCCTGCCGACGCTCCGCGGACTGCGGAGGCGCGGCTTCACTCCCGGAGCGATATGCGACTTCATGAAGCATATCGGTATCAACAAGTTCATCAGCACCGTAGATTCGGCGCTGCTGGAGCATTTCGTGCGGAAAGATCTGAACCTGACCAGCCCGCGCGTGATGGGCGTTTTACGGCCGCTGAAGGTGGTCATCGACAACTATCCGAACGACCAGGCCGACGAGCTCGATGCGGTGAACAACCCCGAAGATGAGTCAGCCGGAACCCGCAAAGTCCCCTTCTCGAAGGTAATCTACATCGAGCGGGAAGACTTCATGGAAGACCCGCCCAGGAAATTCTTCCGCCTGTCGCCCGGGCGCGAGGTGCGCCTGAGGTACGCGTACTTCATCACGTGCAACAGCGCGATCAAGGACGACGACGGGAATGTCGTCGAACTGCACTGCACCTACGACCCCGAAACCCGCGGCGGCGACTCGCCCGACGGGCGGAAAGTCAAATCCACCCTCCACTGGGTATCAGCAGCCCGCGCACTGGACGCTGAGATCCGCCTGTACGACCACCTGTTCACGAAGGAAAACCCCAGCGACGTCGGCGAAGATGAAGACTGGCTCGACGGCGTGAATCCCGATTCGCTGGAAGTGCTCACCGGGTGCAAAGTAGAACCATCACTCACCGGAGCGACCGTCGGAACACGAGTCCAGTTCGAACGCCAGGGCTACTTCTGCGTGGACCAGGATACAACCGAAGACAAAATGGTGATCAACCGAACACTATCCCTACGCGACACCTGGGCGAAAATCCAAAAGCAGCAGAAGTCCAGTGAATAACGGATAATCCATGTGTTCCGATTGCTTTTGCGATTGATTGCGCTATAATTGCATTAGCAGCGACAAGTCTCGCAGCCGCTCGCAGTTGAAATATATGCACGTCCGCCGGGACAATTTGCCTGGAATTCAAAAGACAAGGAGCACTATATGAACCCGCTGAAACTGTTTCGCAAGTTTATCAAGATGGTGCGCGGCGGAGCGGCGCCTTGGCAGATAGTAGTCTCTTGCCTGCTGGGCGTGATGCTCGGGATGATGCCCGGCTTTAACGCGCTGGTTCTGGTCGGTCTGGTGATCTTCGCGCTGCTGAACCTGTCTCTTGGATTGATGCTGATCGGCGTGGTCATCGGCAAGGCTTTGTGCCTGGCGTTGGCTCCGGTGACGTTCGAGATCGGGTACGTGATAATACACGGGATCGGTCTGGAGGGCGTGTTCGCCGCGGCATATCAAACGCCGTTGGTGGCGTTGATGGGTCTGGACGTTTACTGCCTGGTCGGCGGGCTGCCCGTGGCGATTATCGTCGGAGGCATACTCGGGTGGCTCATCGCCAGGACGATCAAGCTCGTGCGTATCGGTTCAATCGCCGCCGGCGCAAAGAGCGCCAAGGTCCAGAAGATTTCGTCCAACTTCATTGTCAGGATCCTGCTGCGAATCCTCTTCGGAAAACAGAAGAAGTCGATGGCCGAAATGCTCGCGGCCAGGCATCCGGTAATTCGCAAAGCGGGCGTGGTGCTGCTGGCGATTATCGTTGGTCTGGTGGTCGTGCTTGAAGTGGTCTTCCTCGACCGGATAGCGCAGTCCGCCCTGGTCGGCGGGCTGGAAGCAAGTGTTGGGGCCGAAGTTAACGTCAAGACCGTTGACCTGTCGCTGACCGGCGGGCGATTCGATCTGGATGGCCTGCAGATCACAGACCCCGACAAACCCACGCACAATATGGTCAATATCAACAAGCTTACCACCGACATCAGCATCGCCGATCTGCTCACCAGGCGAATCGTGATCGAGGAACTCGTCATCGGTGAAATGATCAACGGCGCCAAACGCGACAAGCCCGGGAAGGTCTCTCGCGAGCCGCAGCGCGAAGAAGAGAAAGATACCCCATTTACTCTGAGCGACTACTTCGAACACAAAGACCAGATACTCGAGTATCTCGCGAAGATCAAAGACTACCTGGAAAACCAGGACAAGAAGCGAAAAGACCGCACCGAACGAACCCCGGAGGAAACCAGGGAGCGCGTCGACGAAATGGCCGCAAATCGCGGATATCTGAAAGTATCGGCCGCAAGCCTCCTCACCGAACGACCGTTGATAACCATTCGCAGCATCAGGATCGAAAAGCTGCCGATTCCGGTCGAAAACATAGGCGCTTGCACCGTCGATATCAAAGAGATGTCCAGCGATCTCGCTCTCAACGAAAAGCCCATGACCCTATCGGTCAAAAGCGTGAAAACCAAATTCGATGTGTTCGCTATGCTCGATTTCGTAAACGCCGGCGCCCTGCACACGCTTAATGTCAACGCGCCGAACCTTCCGGTAGCCGCGATGGGTATAACCGACAAGTGCCCGCTCGATATCAGCGAGGCACTGGCGGATCTGAAATTCAAGGGAAAGTTCAATCGCAACAAACTCGCTTTCCCGATCGAATTGAAACTGCACGGTATGAAAGCCGCCGCCAGCGGAGACCGCGCAATTCTGGGCCTCGATGCAAAAACGGCGGACGAAATGTTCAAGAACGTCGACAATATGATGCTGGCAGCCGACATTCGCGGACCTGTCGCCAGCCCCGAAGTCCACGTCAATGTGGGCAAAACGGTCGCGGGCCTGAAGGACGCACTGATCGCAGCCGGTAAGACCGCGCTTGCAAATAAGGCCACCGAGCACCTGAAGAAATTCCTGCCCAGCGGGCTTCCCATCGATCCCGGATCCATCCTCAAAGACCCCGGAGCGATCCTCAAGGACCCGGGAGCGATCATAAAGAAGTTGCCCACAAGCAACCCGCTGGATCTGCTCAAGGGCAAGGGCGTCACGGATCTCATCCCGAAAAAGGGCGACGACAAGACGCCCGCGAAGAACCCCCTGGACGCGCTCAAGGGCGTCACGGATCTCATCCCGAAGAAGGACGACGACAAGGACAAGCAGCCGACCACCAGGCCCAAGGATCCCGTAGGCGGCCTGCTTGACGGGCTGCGACTCTAGCGACACACCGTATGGCACATTTGGTTCACAATTTTCGCGTCACCACCAGGCCGCAGACCGGCTATTCTCACCGCACAAGATGCCCAAATAATCACGCTATATGTCTGTAGTATAAACACTTCCCATATACGGGCCACTGCCGGCGGTCGATGAACACACCCGCCGGCGTCACGGTGCCGCACCAACAGAACATAAAAGGGGTCAGAACTATTTGATCTGCCGTAGTACCAATACGTTAGGAGTCTTTTCGCCAGGAATATCGCATTTTTTCATAAGCATCTGAAGCAAGAAACGCAGCTAACTGCGGTCCACACCAGAAGATAAAATACTGACCCTTTTTTTATTCATGGTCTGGCGGCCAGGCAGTTGTCTATGCGTCTCAAGGTCTTTTCCTTGCCGAGGAAGACGAGGGTTTCGCCTATTGCGGGGCTTACGGCGCGTCCGGTTACGGCTACCCGGATCGGTTGGGCGACCTTGCCCATGCCGATATCCTTTTGCTCGCAGATGTCGGCGATGAGCTGCTCGATGGCGGCGCCGGTCCAGTCGCAGTCGGACAAGCGATCGCGAAGTTCGGCCAGCATTTCCCAGCCGGCGTTTTCGCCCTTGGCAAGCCACTTTTTTACGGCTTTGGGATCGTATTCGATTACCGCCTGGTCATCGAACAGGATACCGCTCTTTTCGATGATGTCTGCAAAGGTTCTAAAGCCCTTGTTGGCTTGCAGGATTCGCCGCAGCA
>JADHXQ010000068.1 GCA_016782885.1 Phycisphaerae bacterium
ACCGTTACGACCTATTGACCTACCTGGTTAAACGATTTCAGTCCGCGTCCGAAGCGGACTCGACGACCACCCGAAAACCGTAGTAGCTGCGGCTGTGGAGGCCGGGAAAATCCTTGTCGCGATCCGCAGTGCGGCAGTACCGCGGACCGAAGCGCCACGATCCGCCGCGGAGGACACGGTAATGTCCGGTAGCCGGGCCTTTCGGGTCAACGGCTTTCACATTCTTGTAAGAATCCGCATCATACCAGTCGCTGCACCACTCCCACACGTTTCCGTGCATGTCGTACAGGCCCGAGGCGTTGGCATTCTTCCGGCCTGCCGAATGAGCATACGCCTCGTCTTTCTTGTATGTATTCACATCATACCAGGCGTAATGACCAAGGTCCGATGGGTTATTTCCAAAACTGTACGCCGTCTCGCCGCCCGCACGGCAGGCGTATTCCCATTGCGCTTCGCTGGGAAGCATAACCTTCCTGCCTGTCTTCTTCGAGAGTATCTCGCAGAACCTGCCGGCATCATCCCAACTGATCCAACCGGCGGCGGAGCTATCGCCGGATTTGGTGTAAATCTTACCATCCCACGGTTCGGTGCCCATCACCGCATACCACTGCGCCTGGGTTACCTCGTAAATACCCATGTAGAACGGTTTGCTGATCGTTACTTCGCGCCGCGGGCCTTCGTCTTGGTCGCGGCCGATTTCGGTATTCGGAGAACCCTGCAGGAACTTGCCCGCCGGAATAAACGCGAAATCCATTCCCGTGCCGTCATCGAAACTGAACTTCATCTCACGATTCGATTCGGATACCTCTACAGAGAAATCATGAGGGGCGCCGGACCTGCCGACCAGATAGATGCTGATCGCAATCGCGCACAGCACCAGTATCCCAATACCGGCTGCGGCAACTATCTTGAAAATTGACCGGCGGCTTAAGGACCAGCCCAAAGCCCGCACCGCCTGCCGCGATCCGGTCAGTTCCGTTGCCTTATACTTGCGATTCCTCCGAGGCTCTCCGGGAAGAATTCCACTGTTTCCGCAACTCGGACATTTGTACTTGTTACCGGCATGTTTTCCCCCAACTTTAATTGGTTTGCCGCAGTTTTCGCATCGATAATGCCCCATATGGTCGCGTTTCATTCTGGTGGCAACCGCCGGCGACTTGCTCTTGGGGATCGCCGGTCTGGGGCCGGCAGCCCCGCCAACCGCCTCATGGCGGAAGTAGTCCCTGATGGCGCCTATACCCCTCTTGGCGACATCAAGCGGCGGTTTCTCAAGAGGGTTGCCGTCGACAAAAAGCATCGCGAGGTTGGCCAGTTTGACTATCCCGGACGGAAGTGCCGTAAGGCCGTTGTCCCAGAGGTTAAGCTCGGAGAGGTTGGTCAGCTTGCCTATCTCGGGCGGGAGTGTCTCCAGACCGTTGTCCCAGAGGTAAAGCACCGTGAGATTGACCAGTTTGCCTATCTCGGGCGGGAGTGTCGCCAGAGCGTTGTAAGAGAGGTCAAGCGTCCTGAGTTT
Organism: Phycisphaerae bacterium; assembly: GCA_016782885.1. Taxonomy (GTDB): domain Bacteria; phylum Planctomycetota; class Phycisphaerae; order SM23-33; family SM23-33; genus BS750m-G57. Next base: position 1,514 of record JADHXQ010000068.1, read on the forward strand.
GGTCAGTTTGCCTATCTCGGGCGGGAGTGCCGTAAGGCCGTTCTTCCAGAGATCAAGCGTCGTGAGGCTGGTCAGTTTGCCTATCTCGGGCGGGAGTGCCGTAAGGTGGTTTTTGCTGAGGCCAAGCGCTTTGAGGCTGGTCAGTTCGACTATCCCGTGCGGCAATGCCGCCAGGCTGTTATAGCGGAGATCAAGCACGGTAAGTCTGGTCAGTTCGCCTATCTCGGGCGGTAGTGTCGTCAAATCGTTCTTCCAGAGATCAAGCACCGTGAGGCTGGTCAGTTTGCCTATCTCGGGCGGTAGTGTCGCCAGAGCGTTGTGGCGGAGGTCAAGCGTCCTGAGGTTGATCAGTTTGCCTATCTCGGGCGGTAGTGTCTCCAGACCGTTGAAAGAGAGGTCAAGCGTCGTGAGATTGGTCAGTTCCCAGAGTTCGGAGGGAAGTTCTGACAGTCCAAGCCCTGACAAGTCCAGGTCGGAGGCATTCCTCTTCTTGGCCTTGCGGATGCGTTTTCGCATTTTTTCCAGTGACATATCAGTTCTCCGGTCGGATAACCGGTCGGGTCTGGAGTTGGTGGATGCCGCGGCTTACACTGCTATCGAATAAAATGATACGTCGTCGCGGAGCGCTGTGTCAAGAATCGACGTTCTCTGCCTGGACCGCCCCCGAGCACCTTCAAGCCGTTTTGCGTCCTTTTCGGTAAAATCGTCTTCTTAATTCGGAGGACCCCGCGCTGCGCGAGATAGTTGAGATCCGGATTAGAGAAGTTCGGCGCATGAGACCGAGGGGTAAACCCGATTGACCGCAGCCGACTGCTAGGTGAGTCGCCGGCGTCGCACCAGCACCATGATACCCAATGCCAGCAGGCTGACAGTCGCCGGCTCGGGAATCTCGAGAACCGTTACCGCTTGATGAGCCATCCCGCTGTAACTGCCGCCCCATGTCATTTGGCCCACATAGTCGCCCCACGTGTCCCTTCACAGCTCTTCCGTCAAATCCGTTCCTTGTGGATATAATCGAGCATTGCCCGCCGAGGTTTGTCAAAGGCGCCACCCCGCCATTGGCCGGACCGGTATACATATTCGCGTAACCGGTACGATCGTAATACCCGAATATCATACCGGCCGACGTGGCGCTGCATCCGTTCGTCCAGGATGACGTGGGGACCCCCGACAACATCACGGCGCTCATCGGAAGCGGACCTGAGACAATTTGCGACGCAACGCCGGAGGGGGCAATCGAAGGACTTGCCATGGCCATCACTTCGACTGGCTCGACCGCCGGTGCGATCATGGCCATCACTTCGATCTGCTCATCCGCCGGGGCAAAGCCCGCCACCACAAAGACAACCAGGAGTACAACCGCGATTCTTCCCTTTTCCGCGCTCACGAAACCTCTCTTTTGTGACATCCTCACATCTCTCGTTTTCTGGTGGCGGGTGACGGCCTCAACTCATATCGCGGCCATACCGCCAAACTGTCCCGTCGCGCCTCGCGCACCGCTATGGGCGCAATCCACGTCCTCCACGCATTCCAGCGGCTTGGCCGCGCCAAGCGCACGGATGCACTCACTCACACCACCGGCGTGCATGCACGCCGTGAGCGATGCAACCATGAGCGACGACTCAAGAGATGAACGGTCCCTTGTACGGGGCCTTCAGGCCCTCTTTTGTTCAGACATGCACTCAGGCTCAAGTGCATTACCAGCGTGCCTGACTATACACGGGAAGTGGTCCTGTGTCAAACAAAATCCAGGAGCGATCGCCATTTTTCCCCCATATATCGTTCTACATCCTTCTTGTCCGCGCGGGGCTGACGGCGTCCTGTTGTTGCATCTTTCCGCTCACGGAGGAGGCGCCCCGGCGTTGGGGCGCCTCGTTGACGCGAGCCTGCCCACGGCCGTGTTTTCCCAACCATTCAGCGGGCACGGGTGGATGTACTTCCCCGCCTGACAGAAGGCCGGAAAGAAGGTCGTCCTGCTGCCGACCAGCGACTGGGGCGAGATCGACAACAAGCAGGTCATCGAGGCGCACCAAGTTGTCGAATCTCGTCCTTGACCGAGGCGGGATCGGATGTCATATTGGTTCTAATCGGCTCAGGTACGGTTTCCGGGCCTCAACAACGGGCGAAACGGACCGACCGGAAACGCCAGGTGATAAACATGGCTGACATGGAGCGTCGCGTAATGCGTAGATTGTGTGCGTTGATGATTGTTGGCGTGCTTGCGGGTGTGGTTGTTCCGTGCGAGGCGAAGGCTCCCGCTGCACGGGAGACCAAGGCTCAACGCAAGGCCAACAGGAAACCCAAGCCCAAAAAGGCTCGCACGAAGAAGCCGAAGACACTGGCGGCCGGGTCCGTCAAGGTCAATACGCCGCAGTCGCTTCGCCTGGCGATTGAGGATCTCGCCAGGACGTTCGGGGCGAAGTATCCCAAGGGCGGTGAGTATCTCCAACGCCTGGACAAACTCGACCCGCGATTAATCTCTGGTGACGCCGGCGCCCAGGCTGAACTTGCGGCGCTGGCGAGCGAGGCGTTGCTGGCAAACCCCCTGCTCAACTTCGACAAGCTCATCGTCCGCCGCACCGCCGATCTGGGCCTGCCGGCGAATTGGCAGAGCAATTCGAGCCTCCGCAAAGGCAAATACGACAACGAGATCGCCACGCTTTCGCCGGTAAACCCGGCGGGCAAGCTCACCAGCCTGCACCGCCCGGAGCGCACCAGCGACTTCGTGGGCGATATCGACCTGCACTTCGACGCGGGCAGGATGATCTTCTCACGCTCGGGTCCGACCGGATGGGATATCTGCGAAGTCAACGCTGACGGCAGCGGACTGCGAAAACTGCCCCTGATCGAAACCAGGGGCGTCGACAACTACGACGCCTGCTACCTTCCAGACGAGAACATAATCTTCACCTCGACGGCTGCGATGACGGGCGTGCCATGCGTTGGCGGTTCGTCGCCGGTGACTAACATCTTCCGCCTCGATACCGCCACCGGCGCAATCCGCCGCCTGACCTTCGAACAGGACCACGACTGGTATCCGGCGATGATGAACTCCGGGCGCGTGATGTACCTCCGCTGGGAGTACAGCGACATCTCGCACGCCTACAGCCGCATCCTGTTCAGCATGAACCCCGACGGTACGGACCAGGCCGCATATTACGGGAGCAATTCGTACTGGCCTAACGCGATGTTCTACGCGCGCGAGATCCCCGGGCAGTCGGGCAAATTCGTGGCGATCGTTTCGGGGCATCACGGTCTGAAGCGAATGGGCGAACTGGTGCTTTTCGACGCCGCCAAGGGGCGCTTCGAGGCCGACGGCGTGGTCCAGCGGATCCCCGGACGCGGTAAGAAGGTCGAACCGGTGATCCTGGACAACCTGGCGGGCAAGGCCTCGCCGCTGTTCCTGCACCCCTTTCCGCTGAGCGATAAGTATTTCCTGACGGCAGCGAAGGTCAGCGGAAAGAAGCTCTGGGCGGTATATCTCGTCGACGTGTTCGACAACATCACGCTCGTGAAGGACGATCCGACCCACCATCTCGTAGAGCCCCTCCCGCTTGCCAAAACCGCCCGCCCGCCGGTAGTCCCCTCCCGCATAGACCCCACACGCAAAGACGCCCTGATCAGCATCACGGACATCTACACAGGCGACGGGCTAAAGGGCATCCCACGCGGGACGATAAAGAAACTCCGCATTTTCACGTATAACTTCGCCTATTACGGTATGGGCGGGCAGGGCAACCGCGTGGGCACGGACGGACCGTGGGACGTCAAGCGGATCGTCGGCACGGTTCCGGTGGAGCCTGACGGTTCGGCGATGTTCCGCGCGCCGGCCAACACGCCCCTGTCGCTCCAACCGCTCGACTCCGACGGAAAGGCCGTCCAGCGCATGCGAAGCTGGCTGACGGCGATGCCCGGCGAAACGCTCTCGTGCGTCGGTTGCCACGAACGCCAGGGAACCGTCCCAACGTCAAGGGGAAAGCGCCCGATGGCGCTGAAACGAAAGCCATCCGAAATCACGCCCTGGTACGGACCGACGCGGGGCTTTGCCTTCGATCGCGAAGTGCAGACCCCGGTAATCGACAAATACTGCATCGGATGCCACAACGGAAAGGCCCGCAAGGACGACAAGACCCCGCCGGACCTTACGACCCGCCCCAAAGAGACCCGGGGCTTCAGGATCATGCTCGGGCGAAACCGCAAGTGCAACTTCACGCCGTCGTACTGGACGCTGCGAAGCTACGTGCGGTCGACCAACGAGGCCGACAGCCACCTGCTGCTGCCCTACGAGTTCAGCGCCGATTCGGCCAAGCTCATCCGCATGCTCCGCAAGGGGCACCACAACGTAAAACTCCCGCCCGAGGCGTGGGACCGACTGATAACCTGGATCGACCTCAGCGCGCCGTACTACGGGACATGGAGCGAGAATGTCGGAACCGCCAAGGTCGACAAGTACCGCACCGTCCGCAAAGACCTGCTGAAACTCTACGCCAACATCGACGAAAACCCCGAGGAAATCTTCAACCGAACGTCGACCCCGACATCGCCTGTAATGCCCGCACCGGAAAAACCGCGCACCGCCAAAGCACCGAAGGTCAGCGGGTGGCCTTTTGATGCCGCCGAAGCCAGGCGACGCCAAGCCGCCGGCGGCGCCAAGACGCGGCAGACGCTGGACCTCGGCGATGGCGTGAAGCTCGTAATGACCCTCATCCCGGCCGGTCAGTTCGTCATGGGCGACGCCGACGGGCATCCGGACGAAGGCCCGCCGGCCGCGATCAAAATCGCCGAACCGTTCTGGATGGGAGCATTTGAAGTAACCAACGCCCAGTTCGCCCTCTTCGACCCGACCCACGACAGCCGCCTCGAAGCGTACCCGGGCAACAACTTCTCGGTGCGCATTCGCGGCGAACTGGTCAACAAACCGGACCAACCGGTCTGCCGCATCTCGCAAACCCAGGCCCGGGCGTTCTGCATGTGGCTGGACAAGAAAACGGGCAGGAAGTTCGCCCTGCCGACCGAAGCCCAATGGGAATACGCCTGCCGCGCCGGAACGGGAACGCCCCTGAACTTCGGCGATCGGGCCGCAGACCACAGCACCCACGCCAACCTCGCCGACATGACGAGCACGAAGGTGTGGCACTGGGTGCATCCGGGCGGGAGCAAGTTCAACGACAAGGCCTTCGCCAGCGCCCCGGTCGGCTCGTACACCCCCAACGCATGGGGCCTTCACGACATGCACGGAAACGTGGCGGAGTGGACGATATCCCCTTATGCCCGCAACGCCAAACCGGATGCAGACAGCAAAGTGGCGATCCGCGGCGGATCATGGAACGACCGCCCGAAAAACGCAAGATCGTCAGCCCGCCAAATGCTCCGTACCCACGAACGGGCATACGACGTGGGCTTTCGCGTGATTTGCAAACCGTAACGGCGGCGCCCAGCCTTTCAGGTTGACACGGAACGCTAAGCGAGCGTCGAACACTCACTGAACTCCAGGGCGGATTCGGGATTTCACCATCAAAAACAGAGCCTCCCCGACGGGAGGCTCTGGTAAATCATATTCAAATTCCGCCAGGCAAAGGGTCAACCGGCGGCGAGTTCCTTTTTTCGCCGTTCCAACTGGCCCTTGAGACGAATGAGAATCGCCGAGTGCATCTGGCTGACGCGAGACTCGCTGAGGTCGAGGGTCTCGCCGATCTCCTTCATCGTCATCTCTTCGAAGTAGTACAGGATAATGATAAGGCGTTCGGCCCGGCTCAGACCGCGCGTCACCAGGTTCTTGATATCCTTCTTCTGGGCAGAGTTGAACGGGTTCTCGCTGCGTCCGTCCTGAAGAACGTCAATCTCGCGGACGTCCTTGTTACCGTCGGTTTCGTACCACTTGCGGCTCAACGAGACCAGGCCCGTAGCGTGCGCATCGCGCTGAAGCTTGTTGAAATCCTTCTTCGTGAGTTTCATGGTCTTTGCCAGTTCCCGCGCAGTGGGCTTCCGCCCGAGTTGCGCCTCGAGCAGGTGCGTGGCGCTGTTGAGCTTCGAGGCGCGGCTTCTGACAAGTCGCGGAACCCAGTCCATCGCCCGCAATTCATCGAGAATGGCGCCACGCACTCTCGGCGCACAGTACGTCTCAAACTTCACTCCACGCGCCGGATCGAAGGCCTTCAGCGCATCCATCAAACCAAAGACACCCGCGGAGATCAGATCGTCAACGTCCACCTCGTCGGGCAGGCGAACCCGCAAACGCTCGGCTGAGTACTTCACTATCGGTAGATAGTGTTCCAGCAACCGGTTGCGCGATTTTTCATCCCGCTTGGCAAGATACGTCTTCCACCATTTCTGAACTTGTTCGGCTGGTGTCTTTTCGGAAGGCGTCTTCATCGTGCTGCTCCTTTCACGCACAATAGTGCATTTGTCCTCAGAGAGTCTCTCGGCGACCTGTAACTGATTGTTGAATAATCTATTATCGTTATCATCACGCTAACCTTGAGCCCGCCGGTACTACTTCATGTTCGCCGACAAGCAGGTATGGTTTCTCAGATACAAAGTATTCGGATCGGCGATCGGTTTACCTAAACTATATATATTCTTTTTATTGTGCATATTCTCTAGTCTATGCATCTTTCCTGGTTTATCAAGCAGATTTACCGTTTTTTTTGTTTTTTTCCGCGGTATAAATTCGTCCCTGGCGTCCCTGGCGGCGTCGCGGACGTCGCCGGGCATACCGTCCAGGCATATCTCCTTGTCAATACCGCTCTTATGAATCATGCAAAAAGCCTTACCATACGGCGGAAGAAGCCTTCTTTCTCTCTTACCAGTGCGCCACCGGGGGAAAGTTTATTGACCAGGGCGGCAACGGCGCGGCTGGCTGGACACTTGGGATACGCCAGCACAAATGCCTGACGGCGTCTGACGGCCTGTCGAACCTTTGGATCTTCGCTGATATACCCCGCATCGAAGATGCGAATGTCCAGGAAGCGTCTTGCGACCTCCGCGAGCCGCTGGTATGTCGCCCGTCCTTCCTGGCGGTTGTCGGCCTGGTTTGTCAGGACGCTGAGACTACCAAGATATTCTCTCCGCGAGAGAGCTTTGATCATCCCGTATGCATCGGTGATGGCCGTCGGCTCCGGGGTTGTTACCACCAGTACGATGTCGGCGCCCGAGGCGAACTGCAGCACGCTGGGACCGATACCGGCCGCACAGTCGATGACGATCAGGTCGTTGTCGGCCTCGAGTTGCGTCAGTTCTTCGCCCAGGCGCGTCCTCTGGAACTCGCTGAGATTCGCCATCTTCGCCAAACCGCTCGCCCCCGCGACGAACTGCACTCCGCTGGGCAGGTCCACCACGATCTCTTCCAGTCGTTTCGTACCGGCGACAACGTGTGAGATATCGCCCTGTATGTCCGCATTCAGAAGCACGTCGAGATTGGCCATTCCCATATCCGCGTCAACCAGGGCGACCCGGTTTCCGGCGCCTGACAGGAGTATCGAAAGGTTCAGGGCGACGTTGGATTTGCCCACGCCCCCCTTGCCCGAACAAACTGCGATTGTCTTTGTATGTCGCCCGGCGCCGGGGGGCGGGATCTGTCTGGCCCGGATGTTGGGACGAGACATCATCCGCCTGAGTTTCGTCGCTTGATCGTTATGCATTTTCACGCCCCCCCATTATCTTCCAGGCCAGGTCCTCGGCGCTGGCGGGTGCGATATCGTCCGGGACTTCCTGACCGCTGGTCACGTAAGCCATCGGACCGACATCGGAGCGGGCCATGTTCAGTATGGCCCCATACGTCGAGGCCTCATCGAGCTTGGTTACAAGCAGTCTGTTTGCGCCGAGCGGAGAGAATCGTTCGAGGATTCCCCGGATGCATCTCGGATTCGCCGCGGCGGAGACCACGATGTGTACCTCGTCGGCGTCCGCGGCGTCGAGGAAGCTTCGCAACTGGCTCAAACGCAGCAAGTCGTTCTGGCTTCTCCCGGTAGTATCTATCAGCACTACGTCCATGCCTCGCAGTGCGTATACCCCCTGGCGGAGTTCTGACGGGCTCAGCACGGTTCTCAGGGGCACTTCCACAATCTCGGCGTATGTCTGCAATTGGTCGACGGCGGCTACCCGGTAGGTATCGATCGTGATCATCCCAACCCGCAGGCCCTGCCGGAGCTTGAAGTTCGCCGCGAGCTTTGCGATTGTCGTGGTTTTGCCCACGCCGGTAGGACCTATCAGGACGATCACCCTGCATTGCCTGTGGTTGTCGTTCGCCTGCTCTAACGGATCGACTGTCTTGATGCGAGCGGCGATCCTGTCGCACAATTCCTGCCTGACCAGGGCCTCGTCGCACTGCTGGCGACCGGTCAGATCCATTCGCAAGCTGTCGATAAGTTCCTCGGCGATATCGGGTTCGACGTCCTGGTCCACGAGTTTCGCGTGGAGTTGTCCCAGCGGTCCGGCAGCAGGTGCGCCCGAGGGGGTTCCCTGGTGAAGCAGTTTGCTGACCATTTGTTTAAGATCGGAAACCTCTCCGGTAAGACGGGCCGCAACGTTCCCCCCGCCCGGAGATGCCGCCGCCAGTTGTTCCAGAGCATCAACCGCATGAGGCCGGACCGCCGCGGGAGCCTTGATTTCGCGTTCGTCGCGGAAACACCTCTTGGGGCGTTTGAACGGGTCCTGCGGGACGTACCGCCCATGCCCGTGGTCTTCGGACAGATCAGAAGCGGCGCATGCGGTGATTTCCCACATCGCTTTACCGCCGATCAGCCCCAGAAAGGCGCCCTTGCGGTAGCTGCGGGTTCTGAGTATTACCGCGTCGCGTCCGAGGTCGCCTTTGACCTCGCCCAGCACGTTTGCCATTGTGTCGGCATGATAGATTCGTTCAGTCATTGGTCTATCCCTACATGTTCGAGACTCTGAACCTCAACTGATTCAATTTCGTTATACCCCAGTACGGCCGCATCGGGATCGCTGGTTCGCAGCATTTGCTTCAGGTGCAGTCTTACGTCGGGACCGCAAAGCACCACGGGGCGTCGCCCGGCCTCCCTGAGGCGCCCGAGGGCATCGCTGACGGCGGTGGATATTCTCGCGGTCAGTTCCGGTCCTGCCGTCATTACAATTCCGTCCGGTCCGCGCGTAACGTGCTCCTGGAGGGCGCTTTCGGTCCCCTCCGACAAGCTCACGCACCACAGCTTTCCGTCGCGGGCGCAATACTGCCGGCTCAGCGACATACCGAGGTCGGCGCGAACATACTCGGTAAGCAATTCGGGGCAAGTGGTGCTCGATGCCCTCTCGCAGAGACACTCGAGGATGGACTCCAGGTCCCGGATGGAGACCCGTTCGGCAAGGAGATTGCTCAGCACCTTTTGGATTGCGTGCGCAGGCAGCTTCTCCTTTGTCTCATCAACGAGCCCCGGATCCCTTTTTCCGACAACCCTCAGCATCTCCGTTACCTGTCGCCTCGACAGGAGTTTCGATGCGTTGTCGTCGATGACCCGGGCCAGGTGATTCATCAGTACAGCAGACGGAGCGATCACCGTATAGCCCATCTTCCGGGCCCGCTCGTGTTGCGGTTCGGTTATCCAGACTGCCCGCTGACCGCTCGCCGGATCGGTGGTCTCCCGACCGATCAGTTTTCCGGAAGTGGGCCCTTCAGCCACCGCCAGCAACTGTGCCGGATATATCCGCCCCCCGGCCACGGTCACTCCGCGTATCTGCATCGCGTAGTGATGCGCGCCCAACCGCATGTTGTCGCAAACGACTACCGAGGGAACGAGCAGACCGATGTCCAGCCCTATCCGCCGGCGGAGGTCGGATATCTGCCTGAGCAGATCGTCCTGTGAAGAGTCATCCAACAGGCGAACCAGCGCGTAACCAATTTCGATCCGCAGCGGATCGACCGATACGATATCCGCCACCGCGACATCCGCCGAATGGTCCGGACAGTCCCCGGCGCCGGCGGTCTCGACACCGGGGGCGTCTTGGGCGGGGCGCCCCCTGCGCGAGAGCATCCACGCCAGGCCCGCACACCCGAAGCCCAGGATGACCAGGGGCGCCTTCGGCAATGCGGTTAATGTCAGCGCCGCCAGGAAGACGGCTGTTATACCCAGCACTACCGGACGGGCGGTCAGTTGGGCGACGACCTCTTCGCCAAGGTTCGTTCGAGCGGTGTTTCGCGAGACCAGGAGGGCCGCCGATATCGATATCAGGAACGCGGGAATCTGCGTCACCAGCCCGTCGCCGATGGTCAAGCGCGTGAACACGTCGGCGGTTTCGGACAGTTCCCAACCGTACTGGACCATGCCCACGTAGAATCCGCCGAGTACGTTAACCACCGTGATAATCATTGCCGCCAGCGCATCACCGCGAATGAACTTCGAGGCGCCGTCCATCGCCCCGTAGAAATCCGCCCTGTTCGATATCTCATCGCGGCGCAAGCGGGCCTCGTCCTTGTCGATCAGCGAGGTCTTGAGGTCCGAATCTATCGCCATCTGCTTGCCCGGCATGGCATCGAGCACGAATCTCGCCGCGACCTCGCTGATCCGCGCGGCGCCCTTGGTGACCACGACGAACTGGATGACAACCAGGATAACAAACAGGATCACCCCGACCGCCAGTGAACCGGAAGTCACAAAGGAGCTGAACGCGTAGATCACGCCCCCGGCGGCTTGAGTGGCGCCGGCGGGAGATCCTCCCTCGGCGCCCGCGGTAAGGATCAGCCTGGTAGTCGCAACGTTCAGTACGAGGCGGAACAGCGTGGCGCCCAGCAGCAGCGAGGGAAAGACGTTGAATTCGAGCGGGCTGCGCACGTGAATAGTCGTCAGCAATATCACCGCCGCAAGAGCGATGTTCGTCGCCAGGAGGATGTCTATCAGCAGCGGCGGGATCGGGACGAGGATCACGAAGATCAGCGAAGCGGCGCCCACGGGCAGGATCAGACCGCGATGGCGGTTGATGAATCTACCGGCGGTCTGAAATATCGCCACACGCTCACTCACGATTCATCTCCTGCCTGCGGCGGGTCGTTTTGCATTTCCGCCAGGTGGTATCTTCGCAGCTTCGAACGCATTAACGGGTCGCCTTCACTCTTCCGCAGGTCTTCGAGGATCTCCCTGCGGGTCATCATCAGGTCCTGACGATGCCGGCGCCATTGGAAGGCCCAATCGATCGCCGCGAGCACGGCCAGCACCCCCGCAATTCTCCATGCCATCCGCCCCAGCATCGCCCAGGCGCCGGCCCCCTGCCGCTCGATACCAAACCCGCAGTCCGATACAATCTGTGGAAGCTGCCCGGCGATGGTTATCGCCGCGACGACCCCTACCGACGCGATCTTGCCCAGCGCGAGTATCAGGCGGACCAGGCCGCGCGATGAGAAAATCCGTCGCAAACCGCGGGCCGCCGAGAGCCTGTCCAAACGCGGAGAGATCACCTCTCCGCTGATATGCAAGCCAACCTGGGCGATACCCGTAACCGCGGCGATGAATGCAATCACGCAGCAGAAGCACACCGCGATCCAGACCACAGGGGCGGTCTGCGACCACACCAACCCGCCGCCGGCGCTTCCGACGCCTGGAGTAACGCTATCGAAACTGAGCATTCCGCCAACCATTTCGATCAGTTCTCGCAGCAGCACGCCACCGGACAACCAGAGCGCAACCACCGCGGCAAGAAGAACGGCTGCACCGGTAAGATCGGCGCTTCTGGCAACCTGTCCCTGCCGCCTGGCCTCGGACAACCGCAGCATTGTGGGCTGCTCGGTTCGCTGTTCTGTATCGCTTCGTGTCGCCATCTGTTTATTAGCCTATTGAGCCGGCACTATCGCCTGCCCGATCGAATCCAGAATTATCTGCGTGCCCGATTCCACCAGCGCCGCCAGCGTGACCAGCGCCCCGGCCAGAACGACCAGCGTCAATATCGCCCGCACCGGAAGGACCACCGAGAGAATGTGGCACTGCGGCAGCGATCGCTGGAGCATTCCCATCGCCACGCCCGCAAGCAGCAGCGTAACCAGCACGGGAGCGGCGACTTTCAGCGCCAGAACGAAGCTGACGGCCAGCAGGGAAATCATCGCCTCGAATACCCCGGGGCTCGGCGCCATCCCGACCAGCGGTATGGCGCTGAACGTCTTGAGCACGGCCGATATCACCGCCCGGTGCCCCCCGATGCCCAGAAATACAACTATCGCAAGCAGACCGAAAAACTGGCGCATGGGTCCGGGCGCCGACGGGCTCAGCGGATTGAACATCTCGCCCAGCGACAGGCCCATCTGCGCCGCAATGTGGTATGCGCCTAGTTCCACTCCGACCAGCACCAGGCCCGCCGTCCATCCAATCGCCACCCCGATAAGCAGTTCGCCGCCAAGAGCGACAAGGAGACCGCCCCACCCGCCGACAACCGCCGCCGGCGCCGCGATGCGACCGGTCACCGCCACGGCGACCGCAATCGCCAGGAAGTAACGCAGCTTCCCGGGCACGGTCGGATGGCTGAATACGGGGCCCACCGCAAACATTCCGCCAAGCCGCACGAGAACGAGCAGCAGCGTCAGATTCCAGGTTGTCAGTACGCCGTATTCCACTGTTTTCCACTGTTTTCCACTGTTTCAACTTTTTCCGCACGGTCATGGCAGGGAGAACGTGAACATCTCCCGACCGAACTCGACAAGTTTCGACAGCATCCACGACACCGTCAGCGCCAACGCCAGCAGCATCGCAAGTATCCTGGGCACGAGGCTCAGGGTAGGGTCCTGCACCTGCGTAACGGCCTGCAGCATGCTCACCACCAGCGCCACGATCAGACCGGTAACCAGCACCGGAAGCGACAGGAAGACCAGCAACATGATCGCCTGCCTGGCAAGTTCAATTCCTTGATCGGCGTTCATCGGTTATCCAACTATCAATTATCAATTATGAAAAACTCTTCATTAGTGTTCCGACGACCAGATGCCATCCGTCGGCCAGCACGAACAGCAGCAGCTTGAACGGTAGCGATATCAGCGACGGCGGGAGCATCAGCATTCCCATCGACACCAGGAAAGTCGCCACCAGCATGTCTATCACCAGGAACGGAAGGAATATCCGGAATCCCATCCAGAATGCGACCTTCAATTCGCTGACCACGAAGGCGGGTATGAGTGAAACCGTCGGCACGTCGCCCCAGGCGAGGTTCTTCTTCGCCGCGGTCTCGTCGCTCAGGAACAGGTATACGTCCGAACCGTTCCCGGCGGCCTCGATCTGGGCGGTCATAAACTCCCGGATATGCGCCTCGCCGGCAGAGATCGCGGCGGTTCGATCGAGTTTCCCGCCCAGATACGGATCGATCGCGTCGTTGTGGATCTTATTGTATGTGGGGGCCATCACCACCGCGGTCATCAACAGCGACAGACCGAAAATCACCTGGTTCGGAGGCAGTTGTGCCGAACCGAGCGCCTGCCTGAGCAGCCCGAGCACGACCACTATTCGCGTGAAACACGTGACCATAACCAGCAGCGCCGGCGCCACCGAAAGGACCGTCACCATGACCACCCATGTGATGACCGTACCGGACCCGCCGGGCGTATCGATATTGGGCAGCGACTTTACCAGGTCGCCGGCGCCGGGGGTCGGCGGCGCTTCGGCCCCCGATGCGATCGCCGCGGTCAGCAGTATCAGCATCGCAACCGGGATGATTCGGGAGGTTTTCATTTGCATGTATTTCCCTCCCGGTTTTTCTTGCTGTCGCCGGTCTGTTTATTAAGCCCGGCGCCGGAAACCGCCTCGATCAACGCCGCTGCTTCTTCGGTATCTTTAATTTCGCTGAGCGTGGTCAGCGACGCGGGCCCCTGCCCGACAAGCACCACCCGGCGCCCGGCTCGAATCAGCAGCAGTTGATGGCGCGGAGAAACGGTCGCTCTGGCCAGCACATCCAGCACCTCCCGCCTCCGAGGACCGGATACCGGAGAGAAACGCCTGAGCATTATTCTGGCCGCGAAAATCAGCGCGACAACCACCGCCAGAGCCAGCAACGTTCGCCCCCACTGTTCCCATGGTCCCTGCTGTTGGGTTCCTATTTTCTTACCGTCAGACGGGCCGACCATGCGTTTGGATATATCCGCCGACCCGCCCCGCGTGGTTGGCTGGGTGGTCGGCCGGGTGGTCGGCCGGGTGGTCTGGCCCCCTGCTGAAGCGCAGAGCACAACCGCGACAATCAACAGTGCGGCCGCGAATTGTTTCAGCGTCGCGATCATCTAATGACTCTTACCTTCGGGGATGTCCGCGGGGACAAGTTCGGATACTTCAACGCCCAATTTCCCGCCGATGACCACCGCATGACCCCGAGCGATGAGACACCCGGCGAGGCATATCTGCACGTCCTGGTCGCCGCACGTGTCGAGTTGGACGGTGGAACCGACGGTCAGTTCCGGCACCTCATCGGGCCACAACCACGTCCTTCCAACTTCCACTCTCAATGGTTGTACGTCAGTAAACATCCGGGAACTCCAGTGAATCGTAAGGCTCGCCGGGGTAAGGCGAGCGAGCGAGACCGGAATGTCTGTCGATCTCTGTCGAACGTTTGAGTGCAATCATCCGGACGAGCCGGCGGTGATACTGTTCGGCGGACTTCCTGGCCTTGTGGGCCTCGAGCAACACGGCCTCGTAATGCAGCAGCGACCTGTTCTCAAGGCGCCTTTCATCTTCGAGGCGGGCAAGTTCCTTGCGGATGTCCGCGGTGATGCGTGCGTACTGCCCGAGCACACCGGCCGATCCGCCGGTCAGAAGCTCCTCTCTGGCCGCCGCATCGTATTGACCCCGCGTCTGGTTGAGAACGGTTATCCGGGTTTCGACGGCCTGGAGGCAGCAGAGGCTTCCGGCCTGGCTTCGCCGGGCAATGTTCTCGTCATGCATACGCATTCGCAGGAGCACTCGGCTTCGTTTTACAGTTCTGGTATCGTTCATTGTCCATCCGCGTAGGCCATCTCGGCCAGGTGCGCGTCGCAGTCGATCCGGTCGCAGAGCCCCAGCAGTGCTTCAACCGTCTGGGGCAGTTTGATTTCGGGGCAGTCGAAGGCGCTTTGGGCTGTGAACTGGCGCATGAGAGGCATCGCCTCGACCGCGGAGTCAAACTGGCGAGAGTTCCCTTTGCGATAGGCCCCGATGCTGACCATGTCTTCGATCTCGTGGTAAAGGGCTGCCAGGCGCCTGATCTTGCCCACCGCTTCGATGTGCTCTGCGGAGGTCACATCGTCCATGACGCGCGAGATGCTCTCGAGGAAATCGATAGCGGGGAATTCCCCGCGGTTGGCCTTTTCAGCCGACAGTACAATATGTCCGTCTGCAAGGGCCCGTACCGCGTCGCTGATTGGACCGGCGGTGTCAGGCCCTTCGGTCAGGACCGAGTAGAAGCCCGTTATGGATCCGGTATCCGTTCGCCCGACGCGTTCGAGCAATTCCGGTAGCAGACCGAAGACGCTGGGCGTGTATCCACCGGCGGTCGGCGGTTCGCCTGCAACCAGGCCTATCTGCCGCTGGGCGGTGGCCAGACGCGTCAGTGAGTCCATCACGAGCACGACGCTCTTGCCCTTGTCGCGGAAGTATTCGGCTATGCAGGTAGCCGCCGCACCGGCCTGAACGCGAACCAGCGGCGGTTGGTCGCTGGTCGACGCGACGACTACCGCCCTTTTCAGACCCTCGGCACCGAGTTCCTTTTCCACGAAGTCGCGAACTTCCCGCCCGCGTTCGCCTATCAGTGCAATAACGACCACGTCGGCATCGCAGTAGCGGCTTATCATACCCATCAGGACGCTTTTTCCCGCCCCGGATGGAGAGAATATGCCCATCCGCTGCCCGCGTCCGACTGTCAGCATCGAGTCGATGGCCCGCACGCCCGTCACAAGCGGTTCGGAAATCCGTCGCCGCAGCATTGGTGGAATCGGCTCGGGCCAGAGCGGCATGTGCGTCTCGGGCGCCAGGTCGCTCAGCGAGTCGATGGGTCTGGCCATTCCATCAACCACGCGTCCGAGCATCTCGTTGCCCACGAGCACGGCGGGTTGTTCGTCGGTACACTCCACCCGGTCGCCGCGGCAGATACCCACCGTCGAGCCCAGAGGCATTACGAGCGTCAGTTCGCCGGAGAATCCGATAACGCGTGCATCGAGTCCGCTTTGCGGGCGAATAATCCTGCAACCGGACCCCACCGGCGCCGGGAAATCGCCGACAGCCACGGTAAGACCGCGCACGGAAACCACCTGCCCGGTCACGCTGACCGGCTGGACCTGCGAAAGCACCTGTCTGTATCGATCAAATGGAGACATCGCTATCAAGGATCCTGAGTTGCGGGGCGATATTGGATTTTCCGAACGCCTTCGGCGGTCTGACGAGACCAGCGCCCCCGAGCGCCGAAGCCACCTTGTCCAACTGCGTTTCGACAGTAGCGTCGATCACACCTCTGGCGGTGGTTATCTTCACGCCGCCCGGTGCGACCTGGGCGTCACCGACAAGTCGGGCCCGGTCTGAGGCGTCTATGATTTCCACGAACTCCGCAAAATCGGACGAGAGTTCGTGGAGTTGACCGGGATTTACGGAAACTGTTATCTCGCCGTCAGCGTGGACGAGTTTCATCGCCTTGATGAGATTCGTCCTTGCCACGGAAGTATCGGTTCGAGCAAGCCGCCCGACGATCTTGGTCGAAAGGTCCATCGAAAACCGGAGCACCTCGTCGGCGGCGAGTTGATACGATCGCTCTGCGGCGGCCTCTAGTGCATCGAGAATCGACATGGCGTGATCGGCTAGCTGCTTCGATTGGTCCCCGATACGCGCTCGGGCCTGGTCGCCGCCGGCGCGGGCGCCGTCTTGCCTTCCGCGAGCCTCTCCTTCGGCGAAGCCTTCGCTGTATCCTTGCTCGCGGGCCTGCTGCCTGGTGATTTCAGCGTTGGCGCGCGCTTCGCCCCTTATTTTCGCCGCAGTCCTGCGGGCGTCGAGGATCACTTCATTGGCCTGCATTGCAATATCAGAAAGCTTCATCACCGGCGAACCGCCATCGGATAACTGCTTTGTATGTTTGATGATATGAGTCATACCGCTTCCTCCATGGCCTCGCCGCAAGCGGTCTCCCCCGGCGCCTGGGGCACGCCGGCAGCATGGCTGACCGCCTCCATCACACGCCGCCGGGCAGACTCGACATCGCATATCCGCATCGGGCCTATCAGATCCATCCTGGCCTGAACGAATTCGGCGTTCCTGCGAGACAGGCATCCCAGCACTTTCCGCCTGACCTGCTTGCCGGCCATACGAAGCGAAATCGCCAGGTCGTCGGGTTCAACAGCCCCCAGGGCTGCACGAAGTTCACCGGCGCCCAGGAGCATTACGTCTTCAAAGACCAGTAATCTCAGAGCGTCCCGCTCGGCCCTTCGGCGATCGATATTCTCATATCCACCCGGCTGGCTGGACAACCCGTCGACCGGACTATCCAACCTCCGCGCCAGGTCCCGGCGGATCTCCGAAACAACGGCCGGGTCGACGTCGCCAAGGTCGCCCATTCTTCGAGCAACTTCCGCGCGGAGTTCGGCGGGCAGGCGGGCCATGATCTCCGCGGCCTGGGCGGAAGGTATCCGAACCATGATCAGCGCCAACGTCTGCGGATGCTCGCCTCCGAGACCGCCGATGCGATCGTCACTGCTACCGTCCGAGAAAGGCGCCAGCATTTCGTAGCCGAGTTCATCGCTGCTTTCGTCGCTGCTTTCGCCGCTTACCGGGGGACCAATGCTGTCGGGCTTCCGGGCGACCAGGGCGCGACATCGCAGCAGCAGCCAGAGCCCCAACCCCCCGACAACTGCCGAGGCGATCATCGCGGTAAGAAACATGCTTCGGCTGACGCCGGCGTGCGTTTGGGAGACGCTTGATTCGGGGGCATTGCCCGGTCCGTGCAGAGCAACGGTTACTTCGTGGCTACCGCCAGGTGGCAGGACTGCCCTGGCGGCATCTTTCACCGCGGCCAGTTGTTGATCTGAGGATTCCTCGTTGCCCACGGTCGACAAATAACTCCTGGGAACCGATACCCATACTCTCAGTCCCTCTCCGGCGGGCTGTCTCAATCCGACCGGGGCGCCGATGATCTGCACGTCGGCCGATATGCCCGGAATATAACGAAGGGCCGACATGATCTTCCCGCTGTAATACGCCTCAATCGCGTGGCGATGGGCAAGTGCATGAGCCTCCGGCGACGGGCGATAGCTCCGCCCGCTCTGGTCGACCACGCGAACGTCACCGATCTCCACCGCAATGCTTCCCGAGACCAGTTCCCCGATCGCAACTACCAGGGCCGGTGACATCCGTCGCCCCCTGGCGAGTGTCACTTTCACTGCCGCTCCGGCCGCCCTGGCCTCGGCGCCCAACCCGCCGGGAGATCCCGGCTCGAAGAGCACTGACGCCGATTCGACCGGATCAATCCCGGTCACCATGCGTCCCAGTTCGGCCATCACGCCCGCCTGCCAGATACGGCGGTTTTCGGCGCTGCTGCGCCACATACTTGAGCTGTTGGCAAGTTGTCTCAAACTGGAGGCGGACGATTTGCTCTCCATGACGTCGGATCGGAGAATCCTTCGTGCATCACTGAGATGATGCGGCGATACCTTCAATCCTCCTTCGGTGCGGCGGAAGCTGATACCTTCCCGCTCCAGGGCGGTTACCGCCCGGTCGCGGGCATCGGCGTCGAGTTCGAGGGCAATGGCAACCATCGGCTCGGGCGAGACCATCGCCCAGACCAGCCACACCGCGCCGCCAAGCACAAGGGCGGCTAGTGTTCCGGCGGCGAATCGCGCAGCGATACCCATGCCAGCCAACCGAACTCTCATACGCACTACATGTCGTTTCAACCTCTTCACGTCCCGGTCCTCCGTGACCGGTAAGGGGTGTCTTACGAAGAACTGACTACCGGGCTATCCGGCACCTGATTTTGCATAGTACTCCCGGATATACGCCAACGATTTGTGCTGCGCCTTCAACGCCATAATGCCGTTGAGGCGATCGAATACCAATTCGTCATACAGGCGGTGCCCGCCATCGGTCCGCCGGGCCTCAACGAGCAGGCCCATCGTCGTATAATTGTGGATAGTCTGGCGGCTCAGGCCTGAGTGTTCGACTATCTCTCCGATACGATACAGCTTTGGCGGGATCCCTATGGGCCTGGGCTCAGTAAACCGCCGTCCGATCCCTACGCTCTGCGACCCGCCGTCGTCCGAACTTTCCTTACCGTCCACGCCGCCGGGCGAGACATGCCCTTCGGCGCCGGAATCGTCAACTCGGTCGGATGCCATCGAGTCGCGCCGCTCACCAACAACCCGCCCGTAGCCTCGCCGGCGCACCCGCGTCGAAGCATGAGATGATTTGACCGGCTGGCCGCCTGCTGCAGCAACTGTACCCATTACACCTGCTGCAACCGCAGCACCCACCACATCTACTGCATCGTTTTTTTCAAATATATTTGTATGCATGAGATAGATATACTTTATATTTTACAAAAGGTATCTAGTGATTCTCCCGTCAGCAACAAGAAAACACTCATTTTTGAAAAATATTCTCCCCCCAAGCTGCCGCCCTGCCCTAACTATTGCTACACCAGCATGATATGATCATAAATTATTCTTCATTTTACAGAAGAATCTCTCAAGCCATGCAGCCGGCGAATGCAAATATGCCGCAGCCTATCCCCTTATTCGCATACAACGCTGCGCACAAGCAACTTACCGATCCATTCTTCGCGCCCAAAACTCTAGGCCCCCACTTGCAGCACATACCACAGTCCCATCTGCAACAGTTCATCAGGACACTTCCACTACCAGGCAACACCAAACTAAATCGTAATAATCTGATTATCCATCTTTGCATAAGTTGCGTTGTATAGTAGAATGTTTGTGGCATGGGGTTGTTGTCGGAGGAGATTCTGTTATGTTCCCGAATGGAAATGTCGGGGCATATTTCTCCACGGACCACACTATGACCAATCGCACCAAGAGCAATACCGAAGGTCAAGATCACCGTGACGGGCATATTCTCGTTGTTGACGACGAGAGGGCCATCCGCAGGCTGACCAATCGCATTCTTATCCTCAACGGGTATAGCGTAGCTACGTGCGCCAGCGGAGCCAAAGCTGTTGATGTCTACTCCAGGCTTCACGATGAGATCGATCTGGTCATCCTCGACATGATCATGCCCAATATGAACGGTGTTGAAACGCTCCGCCAACTCAAAAAGATAGACCCGACCGTTCGGGCAATACTCTGCTCGGCGTTCATTCCCGACCTCAAGGGACACACCGTGTCAGACGAAGGATTCGTCGGTTTTCTCTCCAAACCCTTCAAAATTGACGACCTCCTGGCGACAATTGACCTTCACGTGAAGTAGCCCCCCGCCCCGCTCACGACCCGTGGAAAGATTCTTCTCCTTAACGATATCCTCGGCGCTGTCGAATACCAGTGTCCTTGCTCTCCCGCCTGGCATCGCCGCAGTTTGGTCTTTCCGCCGACGCCGCGGCGCGTACAATGTTGTTCATGTATTCGGTAGCGACAACGGTGCGGGGTATTTGCGTGTTGGCGGCGATAGCACCCCTGGCGGTGATCTGCGGGTGTCGCAAGCCCGCACCTCCGCAGAGGGAGCAGGCGGCGGGAGATACGCGCCCGTCGCAGCGCGATGTCGAGTCCGCCCCTTCGCTGTTTGGGGAGATCCGGCGGACTCTGACCGGGCGCATGGTCAAAGAGCTTCGTGATACGGACAAATGGCGGCGGATATCCCTGGCGGGTTTGCGGGCTGCGGGAGAGGCTTGCGAGATGAACCTTGCCGATCCGGCAACTCATATGCGTGCCGGAGACAAGGCGCTGGCCTGCGGGCAGACGGACCTGGCGATTGACTGCTTTACACGGGCGACCGCCCTGGCGCCGAAGAACGCCGATATGCACAGGGGTCTTGCAGTGGCGCTGGTTGCTTCGGCGGCCCGGCAGGGGTCCGGTATCGAAGCGGAGAAGCTGTATCGTCAGGCCGCGGCGGTCTATCGGGCGATTCTGGCGATCAGCGCCGGCGACGAGACCGCCCGGTTCAATCTCGGTCTGGCGTTAATGCGATCGCGCAGTCCCACCGAAGCCGACGGGGCCTTTCGACCGCTGCTGAAGTCCAGGAAGTTCGGTATCGAGGCGGCGTTCAATCTTGCCGTGGTGCTCGCGAGCCAGGGTAAGCTCAAGCAGGCCGCGGAGCAACTGAGGCGGCTGATACGCACGAATCGGACGATGGGGCCTGCGGACCTTGCCGCCGCCCACACGCGGTTGGGTGAGGTGCTCAATGATCTCGACGACACCGCCGGAGCGTTGAAAGCTTACACTGAGGCGGCGAAGCTGACGCCTAAGGACGTGGCGGCGTGGCTTAACCTGGCGGTGTCCGCCCGGGCGCATGGAAGCTACGGATATGCCGTAACGGCCACCCGCAAAGCCGCCGAACTCAGCCCGTTCAACGCGGAGATTCACCTGCGTCTTGGGAATCTGCTGCTGGAATTGCACCGGGCAACCGGACAGGACCGTTTCCTGCTGGAGGCGGTGGCGGCATGGCGGGACAGCGTGAAGATCGACCCGAGCCAGACGGCATTGCGGCGACGCGTGGAGGTTTACGAACGTCGATCCCCCGAAACCCAACCAGGGGCGACGGATCAACACCCAACAGCCAACAAGAAACTTCCAATTACCAAGTGAACGACAACGGCGACGGCAGCGGCGACGGCGGACGGCACATCAGTCGTCCAGGACACCCAGTAGTTCGGCCGGTTGGCTCAGGAGCACCTTGGCGCCGTTTTGGTTCAGTTCGTCAGCGGTGCGAAACCCCCAGAGTACGCCAACAGCAAACATACCTGCGGCGGTGGCGGTTTCCATGTCCGTACCGGTGTCGCCGAGGTACAAAAAGTCTGCCGGCGCGATCCCCATCTTCTCGGCCAGAGTGAAAGCACCGGCGGTGTCGGGCTTGGGAGGTACGGTATCGCTGACGCCCCAGACCTCTTCGAATTGCCAATTGGCAAGCAGTTTGTCGACTATCATGCAAGTGTACGCGTGGGGTTTGTTCGACAGGACAGCCATCCGCACGCCGCGTCGCGCCAACTCGTCAAGCAGTTCGGGGACACCGGCATAGGGACGGGTTTTGTTGTCCCAGCACTTCTCGTAGGCCTGCTTCATCATCGCCATGCCCTTTTCGACCATAGCGTCGTCGCGCGCGTTTTCGGGCAGCGTCCGCTCGAGCAGGACCCTCACGCCATTTCCGACGTGGTACTTGTAATCCTCGACGGGATGCGTCGGAAAACCAAGTTCGCCCAGCGCCTGGTTGTTCGCATCGGCCAGGTCGTCCAGCGTATCGAGCAGCGTTCCGTCAAGATCGAAAATAATCGCTTTGCATTTCATCGGTGGTAAAACCTTGTCGCCTTCGTATTAAAAGGATGCCGGCCGGCCTGTCGACAGGGAGCCCCCATCCATCCAACCGTCTAGTCCACTTTCATCGACATCAGGAACTCGGCGTTCGAGCTTGTCCTGGACAGTTGCTTGATCAGCAGTTCCATCGCCTCGGTCGTTTGCATGTTGCTCGTGACTCGCCGCAAATTGGCCACCAGCCTGCACTCGTCGGTGTCCATCAGGAGTTCTTCCCTTCGTGTACCGCTGCGGGCGAGATCAATCGCCGGCCAGATTCGCCGGTCAACCAGGCGCCTGTCGAGGTAGAGTTCGGCGTTACCGGTGCCCTTGAACTCCTCGAAGATAACCTGGTCCATTCTCGAGCCCGTGTCGACCAATGCCGTTGCGATAATCGTCAGCGACCCGCCTTCCATCACACACCTGGCCGATCCGAAATACTTTCTCGGCAGGACCAGCGCACTTGCGTCAACGCCGCCGGTGAGAATCTTGCCCGAGTGGGCCGCTTCGGCGTTACAGGCCCTGGCCAGACGCGTGATGCTGTCCAGCAGGATCACCACATCGTGCCCGAATTCGACCATCTGCCTGGCCTTGGCGAAGATCATCTCGGCCATTACCAGGTGCCGCTTGGCACCTTCATCGAACGTCGAGGAGACCACTTCGGCAGTGGTGTTGCGACGCATGTCGGTGACTTCCTCGGGGCGCTCGTCTATCAGCAGCACGATCACGAATGCGTCGGGATGGTTCGTGGTTATCGAGTTTGCAAGCTTCTTGAGCAGTATCGTCTTGCCCGTTCGCGGCGGCGCCACGATGAGCATTCGCTGCCCGAAACCTATGGGCGTGATAAGGT
This sequence comes from Phycisphaerae bacterium, assembly GCA_016782885.1. Taxonomy (GTDB): domain Bacteria; phylum Planctomycetota; class Phycisphaerae; order SM23-33; family SM23-33; genus BS750m-G57. Next base: position 24,742 of record JADHXQ010000068.1, read on the forward strand.
TCATCACTCGCATCGAGATTTCATCGCTGGTGGTCTCCAGGAATATCCGCCTGTCCGGATGGGCCGGGGTGAGGTCTTCGAAATCCACGACCTTCGAGAGCCTGTCGGGATCCTGGTAGTTGATGGCCTCCACCCGCAGGAGAGCGAAGTACTTCTCCGACTCCTTGGGGGGTCTGATCTGACCGGCAAGTATGTGTCCAGGCTTGAGATTGAACCGCCGGATCTGGCTGGGCGACACGTAGATATCGTCCGGACCGGGTTGATAGTTGTACTCGGGGCTCCGCAGAAATCCGAACCCGTCAGGCAGGATTTCGAGCACACCGTCACCAAACATCAGACCGCTTTTGTTGACCCGATTGGAGATGATCTTGATCATCAACTCCTGGTTGCCCGTTGTCTCGATGTCTTCAACGCCTTCGTCCCCGGCCAGTCGGCGAAGATCGGGAGTCGACATGGCCTGCAGTTCGGTTATGTGCAGCGTCCCACGCTTGACCTCTTCGTATCGGGCGTGCATCACCGCATCGAATCCGTCTTCGAGATTGTCGGGCTTGTCAGACTTGCCGGACTTGCCGGACCTGCCGGACTTACCGGACTTGTCTGACTTACCGGACTTACCGGACTTCTCGCCACCGTCGCCATTTTTGGTATCCGAAGTATCCTCGGAGGCCTCTTCGGCCTGCTCAACGTCATCGAGGGCCTCGCCATCTACGGATATCACATCGACGAGTTCCACCTCGGAATCGCTGATCAGGTCGGCGTCAATATCCGCCGAGTCCTGAACTTCCTGTTCGATGACTTCCGGTTTGGCCTTCTTTTTGGAGGTCTTCTTGGCGGTCTTCTTGGCGGTCTTCTTCGTGGTCTTCTTTGCCGCCTTCTTTACCGCCTTCTTCGCTGTCTTCTTCGCTGTTTTCTTTATAGCTTTTGCCATGTGTTTTACACAGCCTCCATCTGGAGCACCTGACATTCATGCCGTCATCCTGTACGGCGAGGTCGGGCGTCTCCCCTGAGAACGTTTGTAGTTCTGTTCAGTGGTCTAGGTCGTCTCTGGAAAATGTCCTCGTCGACGTGTTGTATGTTTCGGCGGTCCCGTTGAGTCTGTTGTCGGGCATGTTAACCGGTATTTGCGGCACGTCTCCCTCACCGAGTGCGATTATTCCGGCCTGTTTCTGTGTTCCAAACCGTCCGCGGGGTGGGTTATGCGGGGGTACAGCTTACGAACCTGCTGACGCAGGTGGGAGACGCTTGAACTGCCGTCAACACAATAATCGCACCTATTCCGCTTAATGTCCAGAGAAATCTGCATTTTTTCTCGTGATTCCCAGTTTTTTTGTTTCCACCCCCTCTGCTCACCTACTCGACTACGCCTCACATCGCCCGGAGTATCGACGAAAATCACGTGGCTGCACAACTCGTCCCAACCCGCTTCCAACAGCAATGCCGCATCCAGCACAATCGCGGCGACCGACGTGTCAGCAACTGCACTATCCACCGCCCCGGCCATTTCACGCCCGATCCGCGGATGTAATATACCGTTCAGCGCGTCCAACTCCCCGCGCGAGGCGAATACGATCTCCGCCAGGGCTCCCCGGTCCACCTTGCCCTCAGCGGTGAATATCTCGTCGCCCCACCGCTGACGCAACTCGCCGAGCACGCCGGGATCGTCCAGCAATTCGTGTCCGATAGCATCAGCGTCTACAACAGCGCATCCGAGGGCGGACAGTTCGTCGGCCACGGTGGTCTTACCCGAACCGATTCCGCCGATTATCCCGATAACAGGTTTGATGGGGGGGGCAGGAGGCATGTTCGCCACCACATTGTCGCCGCTGGGCCGGTATTGTCAATGGCCCACACAATCACCACCGCTTTGGCGCGGTGTTAAACGGCCGGTCGCCACTCCTGAGTCGAAGAGTATATCTGAATCCCCAGCCCGCGTCGCAGCAGTTCGCGGTTAAACTGTTCGCTCGTCGCGCCAGCCAGTCTGCAGGCGTCAGCGTGGTCGATCCTGTTGTCAGCGTAGAACTCGACCGCCACCGCCATGCTGACGTCGGTGAGATTCGCCTGGGCTTTGATTACGATGTCATCGGGTATCCGAAACTGCATCTGTCGCCCTCGCGGAACGCTAAACAACCGTCGACTATCGAAGAATTCGCCGCCTATCTGCAGATCGCACCGCAGTCTCGCGGCGAACGCTTCCGACAGCCCCCCAGTCTCTTCACAGGACCTGACCCACAATTGTATCGGCGAACCAGGGGAGTCACTGAAATAGCGGCAGCAAAGATCGCAAAATCCAGGATCGAGATCGAATTCCACCCCGCCCGACCGGGCGTCAACCGAGGCGTTTCCTGAACTCTTCTTCGTCGATTACTTCCACGCCCAGGTCGCGGGCTTTGTCTGCTTTTGAGCCCGGTGAATCGCCGGCTACCACGAAATCCGTTTTCGATGATACGCTCGATGACGCCCTGCCGCCGGCAGACTGGATCGCTTCTTTCGCTTCGCGACGGGAGAAATGTTCCAGTGTTCCGGTGACTACTATCGTTTTGCCTTCCAACGCCCCGGCGCCCGCGGGCGTTTCGACCGCGGTGTTGGTCATCTGTACACCGGCGGCCTTCAAACCATTTATGGTTTCGCGCCCGGCGTCGCCATGAAAAAAGTCATGCACGCTCCGCGCTATCGTCGGTCCGATCTCGTCTATCTCCGTCAGTTCTTCGATCGAAGCGTCCGCCAGCATGTCGATATCCCCAAACGCCCGCGCCAATACCTCAGCCGCCCTTCCGCCGGCGTGCCGGATCCCCAACGCCGCGATCACCCTCGCCAAACCGCGCGATTTGCTCGCCTCGACGGCCGCCAGCAGATTCGCCGCCGATTTGGCGCCCATCCGTTCCAGGGACGCCACCTCGGCGGACTTCAGGTGGTACAGGTCGGCGAAATGGGTCACCAGGGCGTTATCGACAAGCTGGTCGACGACGGCCGGTCCGAGATTCTCGATATCCATCTGGTCCCGCCCGGCGAAGAACCCCAATCGCTCCCTGAGTTGAGCCGGACACTCCGGATTGCCGCAACGCAGATACACACCGCCCTCGTCGCGCGCCGCGGGTTGCCCGCAGGCCGGACAATTGACCGGCGGCCTGGTCGGTTCGGTTCCCTCCGGCCTCCGGTCGCCAACGACATGGACTACCTGCGGAATGATCTCGCCGGCCTTGGCGACCAGCACCGTATCGCCGACACGAACGCCGAGACGTTCGACCTGGTCGAAATTGTGCAGCGAAGCGTTTGAAACGGTGGTCCCGGCCAGTTGCACCGGCTCGAAGTGTGCCACCGGCGTAATCGTACCGGTCCGACCGACCTGAACATCAATGCTCAACAGCACGGTCTCGGCCTGCTCGGCTTCGTATTTGTACGCGATGCACCATTTCGGGTGCCGGCTGGTGGCGCCGATCTCTTCGCGAAGTTCGAACTCGTCAACCTTGATGACGGCCCCGTCGATTTCAAAGGGCTGATCCCACCGATTCTGCGACCATCGCTCAATCTCGGACAGTACCTCGTCAATATCGCCGCAGACTTTCATCTCGTTCAGCGGCAGCCCCAGTTCCCGCACGTGATCCAGTATCTCCGTAACTCGCCGAACATCCGACCAGGGAACACCAGCCGCCCCATCTCCGGGCCGAAAACCGTAAGCCAGGAACGCGAGCTTCCGCTCATCGAC
>JADHXQ010000008.1 GCA_016782885.1 Phycisphaerae bacterium
CTGGTTCTGCGACCGCTTGGGCGGCGTCTTCAAGACCCCCATCAACAAGCTGCTGTTTTACGCCGATTTCCTGAACTTCAAGACAGCCACCGTTTCACTAACTGGAGTGGCGTACAGAAAGGCTCCCCTGGGCCTGGTGCCTACTGACTATGGCAAGTTGCTTGGCTGGATGGAGGATGATGGGATCCTGGTTTGTCAGGAGGTAGAGTTCCCAAACGGGGGTATGGGTTATCGCTATGCTTCGGGCCCACAAGCCGATTTGGTGAAGACGGCTTTTTCCGAGCATGAGGAAAAGGTGCTGGAATGTGTGGCCGACGAACTTGGAAAGCTGACGGCAAAAGCGATCTCCGAGAGATCGCATCAAGAGTCCGCATGGAAGGACGCCAAAGACGGGCAAGTTGTCTCATATCAGGTGGCGCAAGAACTGTCGCTTTCGTTACCGCAGTAACCCAGGAAACGTACGTTATATCCAACGTACATGATGCTTGCCCGGTATCACCCCTTAGAATATCGATTTAGGATTGTCGGACAGATCACGCTGCGCGAGACAGTTGAAATGATAGAGGATAGCTATCAGTCCTCAGCTACACACTTGGCTCAATGTGAAGGCAGTCTGTCCCGTTTTTGAATTCCCTGCGCAGGATGAAGTGGAATGCTGCGTATCCGTTTGCAGGAAACCCTGCCTTGAAGGGATGACAAGATGAACAATGTAATTCGGATGATATGTCTGGCGGGGTTGGCGGTGATGGTTGGTGCGGGGCAGGTATGGGGCGGTATCATCCTCCAGGACGAGGGGAGCAGTTATTCTCAGATTCTGGCCGCCCAAGCGGCCGGTCAAACCTTCACGGCGGAAGACGCCGGTATCTCGTCGATCGGATTTGATCTGGCCGTCATGAACAGCGGGCACCCCAACGCCCCTATCTCTGTCTCACTCTACACGGGAGTTGGAAACGGAGGGTCGCTTCTTCATACGGCAACAGGCACACTGGAACCGGGATATGAGGGCTTCTTCGATTTCGACTTCACGATGGTGACGTTGGTTCCGGGTAACGTCTACTCGGCGATGGTTGGAACAACCAGCGCCCGGTGGGCAGTTGCTTATAGTCAGCATTCCTTCCCTTCCGGCGCCCCTATTTCCTCCAGGACTGATTACGTTGGTGGTGATGCAATTCTATACGGGAATGTCCGTACCATAGATGACCTTAACTTTCGGGTCATCCCCGAACCCGCCACGTTATCGCTCCTGGCCCTTGGCGGCCTGGCCGTATTGTGCAGACGCCGGAAGCTGTAGCACCCAACAGACACTCACGAAACCGCAAGGCGAAGACGCTTGCACTCCAGCCTTGAACCTAAGACCTAAAACCAACCGCTGAGTTGTCGCCCGAACCCGATTGGATTACAATTATCGCAGACCTGTCAGCAATCAGGAGTTTATGTGAAATTTATTAGTACAGCGGCGCGGGCGGTGGTTTTGGTTTGTTTTGCCTGCTCCGGCGCGGGGGCGGAAAATGCGGCGGGTAAAGGCGGCGGGTCGCAGTTTGACATGCCCGGGATTCTCGACCCATCGACTTTAGGGGTCAAGGTGCTGGAAGACTGGCACGATGTCAAGGGCGAGCCTCCGACGCGTCAGAAATTGATAACGATCCGCGTGGGCGAGCTTTGGGACGGGCAGGACTATCGCATACCCGTGCGAATGATCGTGCCCGCCGACAGGAAAGCCAAAGGCTTCCATCTCACCGGCGGGCATAGACTCGAATCGATAAAGAGAGACGCCCGGCCGCGAGGCGCGGACGCTGAATTGCTCAAGGGCTGACGGCCCGGTAAGAGGAAAGCAGTATGAGACGTATTAGAAACGGATTCTCTAAACTGCTGTCCGCCGCGTGTGTGGCCGCGTGGGCGTCGGCGGCGCCGGCTGAGGTTAAAGTGCCTGATATCTTCAGCAGCGAGATGGTCCTGCAGCGCGAATTGCCCGCTGCCGTGTGGGGCGCCGCGGCGCCCGGCGAGAAGATTTCGGTATCCTTCGACGGTCAGTATCTGGCGACGGCGGCTGACGCGGAGGGCAAGTGGATGGTTAAGCTGAAGCCCCTGAAGACATCGAAAACAGGCAAGACGATGACCATCAAAGGCTCGAACACCATCACGTTTTCGGGCGTTCTGGTCGGCGAGGTCTGGCTGTGCAGCGGTCAATCGAACATGGCTGGAAAATTCGTCAAATCAAAAGGCCGTTCAATAGACCCCAAGGCGTTCGAGCAGGATCTCTCCAGGTTCCGGTTCACCACCAGAATGGGTTGGACTGCTCTAACTCCAAAGTCGCAGCACATGCTTTCTTGCGTGGCGTATTACTTCGGGATCGAGCTTTACAGGGAATTGAAAATCCCCATCGGCCTGATTCTTCGATACCACTCCGGGACGCCCATCCAGGCCTGGATGCCGAAAGACGCCGCCGAGGTGATACGCAAGAAGCTGAACATACCGAAAGACTGGAACGATAATGCAACTATTCGCAACCCGGGCGTTCAGTTTGACGACAAGATTGCCCCCATCGTGCCGGTCGCGTTTCGCGGCGTCATCTGGTATCAGGGCGAACGGAACGCCAAAGCCCGAACCGGATGGGAGTACCGCCGCCTCCTTCCCTTTCATATCAAGACCTGGCGGGAATTGTGGGCCAAACGCGCCGGGGTCGAACCGCGCAGGTTCCCGTTCTACTACGTGCAGGTTCCCACGCAGATGAGTCCGGTTGACGGGGAGTGGCCTTGGTTGCGGGACGCGATGCGAAGGGCGCTGGACACCACCGAGAATACGGGCATGGCGGTTTACTACGATTATGGCCCGAGCCTTCATCCGGCCAACAAACAGCCCGCCGGAAAGCGCCTGTCGCTCTGGGCGCTGGCGAAAGATTACGGGCGCGAGGGTCTCGTTCATTGCGGACCGCTGCTTGACAAAGTTCAGATAACCGGCGGAAAGGCGGTTTTGACTTTCAAGCATGTCGGCGGCGGTTTGAAGAACGTTTCGGGCACCAAGCGGCTCAAGTTTTTTGAGATCGCCGGGAAGGACGGGAAGTACGTCCCAGCCGGCGCGCGGATTGAAGGAGATACCGTTGTTGTCCAAAGCCCGAAAATGTCGGAACCTGTTTACGTTCGATATCTTTTCAGGAAACCGGAGCCAAACGCGGAAGTCAGCCTCATCAACGCCGAGGGGCTACCGGCATCATCGTTCATGACCGACGATTTCAAACCGCCAAGAGGCGCCGCGAGCCCCGGGGCGCTGCGATAGGGATTCAGGCGAAAGGACAGCACTATGCGTAATATGGCTGGAAGGTGGTGTTTGCTTCTGGTGATGCTCCTGGCGGCCCGAAGCGCCCGGGCGGGGGCAAACGCCGGCCAGCAGTTCCAGAAAATCTGGACACACGCGGCGCCGCACTCGGCGGTGATCTACTGGCGGATGAAAGATATCGCCGAAGAGTCCGCCAGCTACGTCGAGTACGGGGCGACGAGCAAATATGGGCGCAAGACGCCGACCGCAAGGGCGCCCCGCTGGGCGCATTTTCATCGCCTGATGGGCCTGAAACCGGGCGAGAAGGTCCACTACCGCCCCGTGCTGGCGAGCAAGGGCGAGACAACGTTCGGCCCGAACGGGACGCTCACCACGCCGACCGGCGAGGGATGGACACCCGTGCCGGGCAAGCTCACCGGACCACCATACGTGCTCGACAAGGGCGGAAAGTACATTCTCACAAAGGATATCGTCGCGCCCGGAACGGCGGTAACGATCGATGCGGCGGACGTCGTGCTGGATCTGGACGGGCATACCGTTCGGTTCGGCGCGGGCGCCGGCAGGCAGGCGGCGGGTATTCAGATCAGAGCAAAGGGCCACGCCGCTGAATATCGCATGCTACAGTCCCGCGGCGATGAATGAGATCTACAACAATGATATCGTCGCGCTAACGTACTACCGCACCGAGCGGATCGGCGGATACGGCGACTCGGGGCAGTGGGCCTCGGCGATCCACCTGGTGGGCATGAAGAACGGAAAGGCTCCGCGCGGGAAATACAGCGCCTACATACACGATAACCGGTTCGTGACGAATCACCTGTTTGTCTCGTCGTCGCACCCGGTCACCCAGACCGTGCGCATAGAGAACAACCGCTTCACCCTGGCCAGGAACCCCCCGCCCGTACCGGCGAAAACCCGCTTCCGAAAGACAGGTCCGCTGCAGCGGCTTATAGAAGCGGGAGGCAATACCTTCCCTCGTTGAGCCGCCGCTCTTTCAACCGTGCTAGACCACTTCGATGCACGAAGGCGGTTTCGGCGCGATGTTGTACGTGACGCTCACCACGCCGGGGACCTCGGCGATAATCCGGTCGGCGATCCGGCGAAGCTGGTCGAACGGGAGGTCGGTGGGCGTGGCTGTCACGGCGTCGGCGCTATCCCAGCAGCGCACCTCGATCTGCAGCCCGAAGTCCCGCTTCCCGTCGCGTATGCCCGTTACGCGGTCCTCGTGAAGAATAGCCATGTACTGGAACGCCCCGGAGTCGCAAAGCTCGCCCTCGACGATCGTGGTGGCCGCTCGCACCAGGGCGATCCGCTCGGGCGTCACCGCGCCAACCACTCGCGTCGCCAGCGCCGGTCCGGGGAACGGCGGGCGGGCGAAGAGCTCTTCCGGCAGGCCGAGTGCCTTTCCGACGGCGCGCACGGCGGGCTTGCGGAGCTGGATGACCGGTTCGACGACCTTGTACCCGTAGGCCTCCTCGGTATCGATGCCCAACTGTGAGAGGATGTTGTGCTGTCGTTTTATTCCGGCGACCGTTTCCTCGACGTCGGTGTAAATCGTTCCCTGGAGCAGGGTCTTGGCGCCGCAGTCCCTGACGAGTCCGGCGAAGACATCCTTGTAGAACACTTCCGTTATGCCCTTGTCGCGTTTGACTTCGGGGTCGGTCACGCCGGCCAGCGCGGCGAAGAACTTGTCCTTTGCGTCGACGATCTCGACGTGGACGCCGAGTTCCTGAAATATCTCGGCGACTCGCTGCGGTTCGCCGGCCCGCATCAGCCCGTTCTCGACGAAGTAGGTTTTGAGGCGGTCTCCCAGCGCGCGGTGCCCCAGCAGCGTGACGACGGACGAATCGACGCCGCCGGACAGTGCGTTGACGGCCAGCGAGTCCCCGACCGCCTCGCTAATCGCCTTGACCTGCTCGTCAATGAATGCCTCTGTGCTGAGATCCTGCAGTGTGATTTCCTGTACGGCCATGCTTTTCGTCTCCTTGTTATTGTTCGCTTTGATGCGGGGTTCGCGCGAGCGTTTACTTTACGGAAACGCCCCGGTTGCGGAGGTAGTCCTTGACCTCTGATATCTGGATCATGTTGAAGTGGAACACCGAAGCGGCAAGGAGGACTGTCGCGCCGGCTTCGACGGCGTCGTAAAAATGCTCCAACTCGCCTGCGCCTCCGGAGGCGACGATCGTCGCGGAGACCACATCCTTCATCGCGCGGATCACCGGAAGGTCGTATCCGGTTTTGGCGCCGTCGCCGGCCTTGCTGGTCGGGAGGATCACCCCCGCGCCGAAACCGTCGACCTTTTTGGCCCATTCGATGGCGTCGGCGCCGGTTGCGGTCCTTCCGCCGTCGATATACACCTCGTATCCGGAAGCCATGGCGTCGTTCCGGTCGACGTCGATGGCGACAGTGACCTTGTCGGGCCCGAACTCTTCGATCATCTCGGCGATAACTTCGGGCCTGCGGAACGCGGCGCTGCTGGTGGAGACCTTGTCGGCGCCCGCGGCGAGCACTGCCGCGGCGGAAGCCACGTCGGATATTCCGCCACCGACGGTAAACGGGACGGTCGCTACCTCCGCGACGCGGGCGACCACGTCGAGCATTGTGCCCCGCCCTTCAACCGTGGCGACGATGTCGAGCAGCGCCAGTTCGTCGGCCCCGGCCCGGCAGTATGCCTCGGCACACTGGACCGGGTCGCCGGCGTCCTTGATATCCACGAAGTGTACGCCCTTGACCACCCGACCGTCCCGCATGTCCATGCAGGGCATGATGCTGATGGGCTGATCCATGTTCAACCGCCTTTCTTCTTGTCTGTTGAATGTAACCGATTGGTATTTGAAATAACATTCGCGCGACAGTCAACCTTTTCGTCAGATTCGGCGCCGCGGCGTGCGGCGGCGGCGAAAAGACCAAGGGCGGGAAGACTGGAACATCCAATGGGTGAAAGCGGCAAGATCGGTTTTACGGTGGAGGGGCTTGTAACTCGTTTCTGACTCAATTACACTAGTTTTCATGTCTACCTGGTACGGTGATCGTGCGTCTGGTTCGTTTCTTTTCTCGCACCAGGGTGAGCGATAATGTGGTGGTTGACAGCTCGTAAGTTCAACGCAAAGGAGAGATTCTCGCATGCGAAAATCTATCGGCTTTCCGGCAATTGTGTTTGCCCTGGTGATCTGCTGCGCGGCTGTGACGGGGGGCAACTCCGCGGCAAGGAAGTCCGCCGCCAATGATCCCGGCGCCATGAAAAAACTCGAGGCGTCCCAATGGACCGTGCCGGGGGTCGGTGTGGCGATGCGGCGGATTCCGGCCGGAGCGTTTACGATGGGCTCGCCGGCAGGCGAACTGGGGCGCAAGGCCGACGAACCGCGGCACAAGGTGACGATCTCCAAGCCGTTCTACATGGCGATCTATGAAACTCGCCAGTGTGAATACTACCCGCTGATGATCCGTAAGGATTTCGACCTGGAGGCATGGGGCTATCAGCGGGGCCCGCTGCACGAAGGCGCGGCGTGGACGTATCGCTCGCTGATGGACGGTCGGCGCATCAGCGGCGGATCGGCGTATCCGAAAATCGCACGCACGGATCTCAATCCCATGGAGTGCGTTACCTGGGACAAAGCGATGGGCTACTGTCAAAAAATCACCGCCGCCGAACGAGCGGCCGGGCGCTTGCCGGAGGGCTATGTCTATCGCCTGCCGACCGAAGCCGAATGGGAGTACGCCTGCCGCGCGGGGACGGCCACCGCGTACAGTTTCAAAGGCGATTACAGCAACATCGGCGTTTTGAGCGCCTACATGTGCCTCAGCAAAGACGGCGGGTACAAGGCTTTCGCCACATCGCCGACGCCCGACAACCGGCAGCCCAACGCGTGGGGCCTCTACGATATGCACGGTAATGTCTTCGAATGGTGCCTGGACTGGTACGGACCGTACACCACCGCGGCGGCGAAGGATCCTGTCGGACCGAAAACCGGTACGGAACGAGTCGCTCGCGGCGGCGGCGCCCTGCCGTTTCCGCCCGGGTCCGGCTCGCTGGAGAAACTCGTCCACCCGCATTTCCGCAGCGCTGGGCGGTACCGTTTTCCGGCGCGGACGGCACACCAGATCAACCTCGGTTTCCGCATCGTACTTGCTCCCGAGATCGAGATACCCGGCGCCAAAAAGCCGAACAAATAGAACCAAAAGGTTTTTATCATGATCATGCGTTCTAAGCGATTTGCGATCCTCGCGTTGTTTGCGGTTGTGGCGATGGGCTATTGGACGTCAAGCCCTCACCCAACCCAATGCCGCGCCGCGGAGCCCAAAAAGACGCAAGCCCAGGGCTATGATTTCTTTGAGCTTTCCCGATACCCCCTCGAAGGCAAACTGCGCCCGTGGGTCGAGCTTCGCAAAGTCACCCTCGAAGGCGACGGCGATCCGAAAAAATACAACCGCCGCACAGTACAATGGTGGCCGCGAAAAGGCGTCGACTTCACCGAACTGCGCAACGGTATGATCGAGCGCGAGTGGACCCTTGCCGCCAGCGCCATGGATCCCAAACCCGCCGCCGGCGTCACCGGCGACAAGCAGATCAAAGAGATGGACTCGCTAAGCCTCGAACCGAACGCCGGCAGCGGTTTTATCCGGCGCGTTCGGGGCTTTATCACACCGAGTGAATCGGGACTCTACACGTTCAAGATCGCCGCCGACGACGAGGGATACGTCTACCTCAGCAGCGACCAGACCCCCGCAGCCGCCAGGGCGGTCTGCTACCAGAAGCTCAAAGTCTATCCCGGGCTGTGGACAACGTTTCCGACGCAGATATCCTCGCCGCAAAAGCTCGAAAAGGGCAAGAAATACTATTACGAAATCGTTCATGTCGATCACAAATGGCGGGATCACTGCGACGTGGTCTGGTCCAGCAAAACCCGCCCCGAAGGCCCGCTCAAGGGCGACGAATTTTCCACGCTCGACGGCAGGAAGGGCAAGTTCGTCGTCGAGAAATGGAATTTCAAATCGGGCGACAGCGATCCTCGTCCCCTGGGCGCCCCTCGCAAGTTCCAGGCGCACCTGGTGGGCTTCATGGGGCTGGGCAACGAACTGGGCGAACCGTATGCCGGCGAAGAGTTTGTCGCGCCCGGCGTGGTATTGCGGTTTCCCAACGGGCGAAAGCGAGTCCTGCATCGCTGGCTTCTGAGCAAGAAAGACCAGCGATTCGCCATGGACCTGTACGTCAAGGAAATGAAGAGGATCCGGTCGACGCTCGATCAAACCAGGTTCACCGGGGGAGAAGGACCGGCGCCGCTGGGCAGAGAACTGTACACATCGCCTCACTTCGTCTTCAGCTATGAGGCCGGTCCCGCCGGAGAAGATCCCAAGGCCAAGTCCCTGCGCGACCGCTTTAATCGCTCCGCGCTCGCCGGCGCCGAGTACTGGTACGCCTACCTGGAACACGGCGGGCACTTGATGCAATACTGGGACCGCAAGGAAAAACGCAAACACCGCGTCCACGTTGGCGGCGGAAACGGCGGGGGATACGGCGGATGCAGCGTTGGGGGCGTAAGCGCCCTTCCGATCGCGCTGTTCCACGAGTACAGCCACGGTTTCAACCTCTGGTGGTTCGGTCATCCCGAGATATTCTGCGACTTCGGGCAGGTTCTGGGCACTGGCGGCGCCAGGATAGAAAAGGCCTGGAACAACGTGCGGTGCCCGTATCGCAGCGCGCTTCACGGGTCGTACCCGACGTGCCTGTTCCTGGCGGCTTTGGGCGAGGATCCCAACTGGGGTTACTGCGCGCCGGTGGCGATGCCCAAGTCCGACGCCGAACAGAACTTCTTCCAGACGCTGGCCCGTATCACCGAGCAGCGAGGCATGTGCGAGAAGGGCATCGGCGGCGCCGGCGACATCGTCGGAGACTACGGCGCACGCCTGGCGGAGTTCGACTTCCACAACCACAACCTGCTGAAGTCAACGTACTTAGCGGTGGCCCGCGACTACCTCGAAGCGATGGACGTCAAGAAAAACCAATACCGCATCGTGTGGGACAAGGCGCCCGAATCGTATGGCACGAACGTCATCCGCCTGGTGGCCGATCCGAAATCCACGGAGATCACGGTCGACTTCCAGGGATATCACGATCCGACGACCTACAGCGACTGGCGGGCGTGCATTGTAGCGGTAAACAAGGACGGTCTGACGCGCTACAGCGACATGTGGAACAAGGGCGTCATGTCCATATCGCGGCAGGAAGGCGACCGGAGGTACTGGTTGACGGTGACCGCGGCGCCTACGGGCATCCTGAACATCCGCAGCCCGCTGCGGGTCTGCAGCGGAAACTGGTGTCCCCGGTATCCCTGGCGTGTGACGCTGAAAGGCGCCCGCCCGGGCACTCCGCATCGCGTGCGATTCGATTCCGACGACTACTACGCCGGTTACGGCTCGTCGCAGACGCTCAGCAGCATTGTCCCCACTCCGCCGAACACGCCCGAGCGAAAGTTGTTTGTCGAGAAGATCCGAAAGGCCCGCCAGGCGGCGCTCGCGAAGATCCCAATCGCCGGGGACCCCTACCTGCGCCATCGACTGATGGCGACTGTCAGCAGGATGGACAACGCCCTGCTGGTCGCCGATGGCGCGCCGCATCCCAACGGCGGCGGCTGGGTGGTGTCCACCGCTAAGGTCGATCCGACCGCGTATGTCGCTCCGGGCGCGATGGTGCTCGGCAACGCCAGAGTACTCGATAACGCCAGCGTCGAGGAGTACGCCATCGTGAAAGACAATGCGCACCTCTCGGGCGGCGCTCGTGTTGGCGGGCAGGTATTTGTCGGCGGTTCGACCCGCCTGTCCGGACACCAGCGAGAATGGCTCCCCGGTGCGACGATCGACCACGCCCTGTGGCAGAACTACGCGCTGGACGAAGAGTCGGTCATGATGCTCGAAGACCGCTATCGCAGCCACGGCGTGAGGAACGGTTACGTCTGCGGCGCGCCGAAGCTGGTCGTCGACGGAGAGCGTCGAGGATTCCGGTTCGACGGGAAGACGCAGTATCTCGAGTTGAACGCCCGGGCGGGCGATGTGGGGCAGATCACGGTCGACATCGCCGTGAAACCCGAAGGCCGACGCGCCCAGACGATCTTCGACTTCGGTTCCGATGCGGATAACTGCATGACGCTGAAAACCGCGCGAAACGGCGAGCCGGAGTTCGCGGCGAAGGTGGGCGGTAAGACGGTTGCCGCGCTGACTGGAAAAAAGGCGCTGGCGAAAGACGATTGGACCCGCCTGCGCGTGGAGATTGACGGTAAACAGATCGCCCTTTGGGTGAACGATCGGTTGTCGACCAGCAAGGCTTCGACATTCCGACCGGCGGATGTGTTTCCATCCGGTCTGGCGAAACGCAACTTTGTCGCCGCCTCGCGCGACGGTAAAGGGCACTTCGCCGGAGCGATTGATTATGTCGTGATCTATCATCGCGTTCACGGTAAGGCGTTCGCTGAGCTGCCGCCGCCGGTGATCGACGCCAGCCGTCGTCCCACGCGGCGCTTTGCGACCGAACTGGTCAAGGATCGCGCCGCCCGCAGGCGTTACGCCATAGAAAACAAACGCGCCGTCGGCGAAGCCATGGTCTATTACAGTAAGCTCGCCGCGGACATTGTCATCCGGCTGCACGAGCTGCGCAACCGCGATCCCAATTGGCAAAAGGCTCTCGCCAAGGCCAAAGAGGATCTTGCCCATATTGGGAAACCTGTAAAGAAACCCGGGAAGTCCGGAACAAAAAAAGAAATCGCCCCGCCGCCGCAGTTGACAAAGCTCTACGAGCAAAAAAAGGCTCTGCAGGAAAAGTTGGCAAGCTACGCCGAAAAGGAAAAAACTCTTCGCCGTGGCGAGGCCCAATGGATCAAGACCATCAAGGATCCGAAGTATCTGCAGCTAAAGGGCGAGCAGCAGGCAAGCCAGGAAAAACTCGATAAGCTCGCCAAGGCCGTCGAGGCGAGTTTCGAGACCATGCCCGAAGAAGTGGCGACGAAAAAGAAAATCGCCGAGCTATCCGCCGAGCGAGCCAAGCTCGACGGCGTGGTCAAGCAGGTAAGCGAGGCAGTCGCCCAGGCCGTCGCCAAAATGCCCGTTTATTGGGACAGCAAGAAGATCCAGGCGGAAAACAGATTCCTGGCGCAACTCCGCGTCCAGTACGAGGGCGAGCACGGCAGCGGCGACGGTAAAGCCATTCAGAGCTATCGCTCGCAGCAGGAGCGTCGCAAGCACATGGCGAAGAATCCCGGATATAAAAAGGCTGTCGAGATCGACCGCGAGCTGGAAGTGCTCAAAGCCCTCTCGCCCATACACCGCGAGATGCACCTCGCCGGCGCCGGGGAGTACAACGCTCTTGCCGGTAAGCTGAAGGGCAAGGAGTCGGCAGGTCAACGGGCAAATGAAATCATGGCACGCCTCAAAGAGGAGCGGCGACAAAGAATCCTCGGGCCCGAGTATGACAAGTTGCGAAAGCAGCGCGAGGCGTTGGATCGTGAAATTCGCGACGTCCAGCGCCAACACGACCGGAATCGCCGCCAGCGAAACGACATCGCTCGCCGCCAACAGGAAGTGCGTCGTGAAGAGATCAAAAAGGAGCTGCTGGCGGCCTATAACAAGGCGGTCGAACCGTACTACTCGGAGTATCACGCCGGCGTGTCGTATCTCCGCAGTGCGATGCGCGGGTTTTACAATACGCCGTACTCGTCTCACCTGCAGGCGCAGGGGTTGGTGAAAAAGACGTATCGCTACCGCGACGAACCGGGCGGAACAATGCAGACAGCCATCGAAGCGTACCGGCCGCAGAACTGGAAAACCGACGTTAGAGCATGGGACTGGCGCACCCGCTGGGAGCGTGACGGCACGATTTCCCAGTACCCGATGACCAGGCAATGGATCAAGCGAGTTCGCGGCGACGGGCCGATCAATGTTGTAAAGGAAACACCATGAACTCAAGCCGCGACATCTTTGAACGGGAAAGGCGGCAGGTTGCAGCGTCCGGGGCGTTGGGAAGAGTCAGCAACCGCTGGACGGCGGGTGTTCTGTGCCTGGGGGTAATCTTCGGGGTCCTGCAGGCTTGCTCCGCCGCCGCGGGCGGGGCGGGCGCGACGGTAATGTGGTACGACCGCCCGGCGGCGAACTGGTTTGCGGCGCTTCCAATCGGTTCGGGGCGCCTCGGGGCGATGGTGTTCGGCGCGACCGAGAACGAGCGAATCCAGTTCAACGAGCAGACCCTCTGGTCGGGCGGGCCTCACGACTACAACAATCCCGAGGCGATCAAGCACCTCGGCGAGGCGCGCCGCCTGATCTTCGCCGGGAAGAACAAACAGGCCGATGACCTGCTCCACAAAATGATGGGCACGCCCGCCAGGCAGCAGGCGTATCAACCGCTGGGCGACCTGAAGCTGCACTTTCCCGGGCACGGTCAGGCCACCGGTTACCGGCGGAGCCTCGACCTGGCGCGGGCGGTCGCAAGCGTGTCGTACAAGCTTGACGGCGTCCGGTACGCGCGCGAGGCCTTCGCATCGTATCCGGCGCAAGTTATCGCCGTCCGCCTGACGGCAGACAAACCGGGACGGATTTCGTTCGACCTGTCGCTGACCAGCAAGCAGCCCGGCGCGACGGTGCGGGCCGACGGGGATAAGGCGATCGTGCTGTCCGGCCGGTTGGGCAAGCGCACCAAGCCGTCCGGGATCGGGTCCGGGAAATGGACGGGCGACTGGAACGGGAAGGGACTGGCGTTTGAAGCCCGCGCGGCGGTCGGAGTCGATGGCGGGAGCGTCGCGGCCGGTGGCGGCGGGCTGAAAGTCCGCGGCGCCAACAGCGCGACGATTCTTCTTGCGGCAGCGACAAGCTTCAAGACGTACCGGGACATCACGGGCGACCCGTCGGCGAGAGTGGCGAAGGTTCTGACCGCCGCGGCCGGCAAGCCGTACGGCAAGTTGCTGGCGGCGCACGTGGCGGACCACAGCAGGCTGCAGGGGCGGGTGAAGCTGGACCTGCCGCCAGGGCCAGCTTCAGGTAAACCCACGGACCAGCGGATCAAGGGCTTCGAGCCCGGGGCCGACGAGCAACTGGCGGCGCTGCTGTTTCAATACGGGCGATACCTGTTGATCGCCTCGAGCCGCCCCGGCGGGCAGCCGGCGAACCTCCAGGGCATCTGGAACGACGATCTCTGGCCCCCGTGGTCCAGCAAATGGACGATCAACATCAACACGCAGATGAACTATTGGCCCGCGGAGGTATGCAACCTCTCGGAGTGCCACCAACCGCTGCTGGACCTGGTGACGGGCCTGGCGGAGTCAGGACGGCGGACTGCCCGAGCGCACTACGGCGCCCGCGGGTGGGTCTGCCACCACAACGCGGACATCTGGTTGGGGACGGCGCCGGTGGACCTTCCGTTTTACGGTATGTGGCCCACCGGCGGGGCGTGGTTGAGCCTGCACATGTGGGAGCATTACCTGTTCACCGGCAACAAGGAGTTCCTGAAGAAGCGCGCCTATCCGGTTCTGAAGTCCGCCGCTGAGTTCTTCCTCGATACGCTGGTGGAAGAGCCCGCCGGAAAGTACCTCGTGACTTGCCCGTCGATGTCGCCGGAGCACGGCCCGAGCGGGCGGACCAGCATCTGCGCCGGACCGTCGATGGACTCTTCCATCCTCCGCGACCTGTTCGACGCGTGCATACGAAGCTCGAAGATACTCGGCGTGGACGAACCCTTCGGCGCCAAGCTTGCCGCGGCCCGCAAGCGGCTGGCGCCGCTGAAAGTCGGCAAGAGCGGGCAACTCCAGGAATGGCTCGAAGACCTCGACAACCCCAAGGACACCCACGGGCACGTCTCGCACCTCTACGCCCTGTATCCCAGCCAACAGATCACGCGCGATACGCCCGGGCTCCAGGCGGCCGCCAGGACCACGCTGAGGCAGCGCGGGATCAAGTCCGGCGGGTGGCCCGGCGCGTGGCGGATAAACCTGCTGGCACGCCTCGGCGACGGGCAGGCCGCCCATACCGTGCTGAACCACTACATCGCCCGCAGCGTGCTGCCCAACGGTTTCAACGGGGGGCGACTGTTCCAGATCGACGCGAACTTCGGCGTCACCGCCGCCGTCGCCGAGATGCTCCTCCAAAGCCGCATACTGCCGGACCGGACCGGCGAGGTAGTCGAGATCCACCTCCTGCCGGCCCTTCCGAAGGCCTGGCGCGCGGGGCGCGTCACGGGCCTCCGCGCCCGCGGCGGGTTTGAAGTGGACATTGCCTGGTCGGGCGGCAGGCTGACCGCCGCGACCGTCCGCTCGGAACTCGGACGCCCCTGCACGCTCCGCGGCGCCGGGAAGAGAGTAAACCTAAAGACTGACCCCGGAAAGACCTACCGCCTCGATGCGGCTCTACAACGTTGAAATATCCCCTTATGGCAGTGTTATATCTGCACTGATAAACGGAGAATTGTCAATTCAGGCCGCGCGTAAAATTTCGAGATAAATCCGGGAATTTCCTTGGTGATGGATGGGTTCCGTGGTAGTATAGAGGGAGTTGATTGGGAGTTGTGCTTGCCCAGTCATGTGCTTATTGCTTATTGCTCGACCTGACTCAAATTTACAAGGAATGTTGGAGGTTCATATGAGACCATCTAGGATTCTCGGAAGCGGTTGTCTCTGTTGCGCGCTGACGCTGGTTCTTGTGCTGACCCTTACCGTCGGGACCGCTCAGGGGACTATGATTAACGGCTCGATCGCCATTAGCGCCAACTGGGCCACGCAGGACCAGGCAACTCTCGCTTCGAGCACCATATTTACCCCTTATGCCATCACGGGCTTTACAACTGGATTGACTTTTGGTCCTAACGCCTTGACCATGATCGGAGCCGGGGGCGGAGGAAGCGGCGATTTTGCGGCATTGCCTTTCACCCTCATCAGCACCGCACCGGCACCATCACCACCAGGCGTCCCAGCCCCACTAGACATCAACAACGGTACGGCGTGGGCATTTACCAGCGCCAATGGGGACTGGACGACCAGTACGTTCCTGAATATCGACCCCGCCGCCACCAATGGGTACCTCGATTTCCTGCTGACTGGTACGTTCACCCCTAAAGGTGCGCTGGCCGGCTTTGACCCAACACCGGCCGAAATGCGCATCTCGTTGAACCAGACCGGTTCGACCGTGAACTGGACCAGCACGATGAATATGATCCCCGAGCCGATGACCGCGTCGCTTCTGGCCATCGGCGGTTTTGCGCTGCTCCGCCGACGTCGTCGGAAATAACACCCCTCCACCACGAACTTCAAACCCCGTCGCCTTCCGGCGGCGGGGTTTTTCCATGTACACACGGGACCACCCGGACTTCCGCCATGGTCGCGAAGGACTAATCCACAATACCGGGGCTCCCGACGCGTTATTACTACGACACAGAGTCTCCGAGGCTCCGCGTCGACAGACCGCCCCATCTGCACCATACTGCAGCGCGGGCGGATTACTCGTCTAATTCGAAAGAAAACAAGCATGAACAAGATCAGCCTTACGGTATTCTGTTGCCTCGTCGGGTGTCTCGCCGCCGAGCGCAAGGCAAAGGTCGCGGCGACCGCTATTAAACCCGCCGCAGTCGGCTTGCAACCGGCGAGCCTTTCGTGGGCGAAAGTTTCCAAAGAGCAAATCGCCGCGGCGAAGAAGTTGGGCGTTCCCGTCGCGTTTGAAAACGCTGTCGGCGTCAAGTTCGTGCTGGTCCCGGCCGGTGAATTTATGATGGGAAGCCCCGGCGACGAAGAGGGCAGATACGAGGTCGAGGGCCCGCAGCACAAAGTGAAGATCGCCAAGGCGTTCTATGTTGCGATCCACCAGGTTACGCAGGGACAGTGGAAATCTGTTATGGGCTCCAGGCCGTGGAAGGGCAAGAGCGGCGCGAAAGATGATCCCGCCAACGTGGTTAACTGGGTCAATTGGAACGATGCCACGAATTTCTGCGCCGCCCTTAAGAAGCAAGACGGCCGGTCTTACCGGCTCCCGTCAGAAGCCCAGTGGGAATACTTCTGCCGTGCGGGCTCTGCGACACGATATTTCTATGGCGATGATCTCAAGTTGGAGAAGCTCGGTGATTATGGGTGGTGGGGCAAAAAAGGATGGTGGGACCGCTCCGATAAATACGTGCGCCCGCCAGGTTTGAAGAAGCCCAACGCGTGGGGCATCTATGATGTGATCGGCAGCGTGTGGGAGATGTGCATGGATGTCATGCACCCCAACTACGAGGGCGCGCCTGCCGATGGCAGCGCGTGGATGACCGGCGCCCCCGGCGACAAGGAACCGGGGCACCCGCTGCGCGGCGGCGGATCTCACAGCGACCACAGGCGTGTGCGCTCGGCCAGTCGGCACAGCTATCGCCAGTCAGCCAAAAGCCATTACGTCGGCTTTCGTGTCGTCTGTTCGAGCCCCGCGAAAGCCAAATAGCAATCCGCCCGACCGCGATGAAGGATAGGCGAACAAATCCTTCTCGCAATTCCGATATGAATCTATAATGGTGTTCGACATCAGAAAAGAATAGTTACCTTCCGTTTTGAGGAGACTTACGATGCAGATCAAATTGCACTTGCCGTTGCGATTTTACCGACTGGCGATGATAGTGCTCGCCGTTTGGAGCGTCGCGTTTTCGGCATCCCAGGCTCAGGCCGGATCGTTGACGATTCCCGCCTGGTCGTATGCTCGGGGCAATGTGCAGATTAACACCGATCCCAGCGAACTTGCCGACGCCGGACCGATTGTCGTCGGCGGGGCGAAGAAGCCCTGGGGCTGGACGGTCGAATACGACGTCGACATCCCCGTCGACGGACAATACACGCTTCATATACTTTACGCCTCGACCGAGGCGCGTCCGCTGGAAGTATTCTTCGACGCCAGGAATGAGACCAAGAGTTGCCTCGGAGTGACCTTCGGACCGGCGTCTTCGGACCGCGCGGGCAAACTCAGCGCTGCCAGCAGCGCTGCGCGTTGGGAAAAGGTTTCGAGGAAATCGGGGCCCGTGATTTTGAAGACCACCAAGGGCGTCAAGACGATAAAACTCACCCGTCGCGGACCGCTGCCCAACCTGGTTGCACTGCGCCTGGACACGAATGAAGCATTCCCCGATACCTGGAGCCCGCCAAAATATAAGGTGCGGGATATCGACAACATCCCAGCCAAGTTCCACAAGGCCTTTGCGGCGCCGAAGAATATTGACGTTGCGGCGATGAGGGCTCCGGTCGAACTCCCGCCCAGACGCAAACCCGTGCCGGCCGGATCGTTGACGATCAACGCATGCACATTCGATCGCGGAAACGCCCTGATCTACGCAAGCCCGGACGAGTACGCCGATTACGGCCCGCTCGCCGGCGGCGGATCGACTGGGGCGGACAAGGTGTTCATCGAATACGACATCAACGTTCCCCTCAGCGGCGAGTATACGCTTCACGTCAAGTACTCCGCCGCCGCGGCCCGCCCGATGGACGTATTCCTGGACAATAAAAACCTCGGCAAATGCTGCATGGGCATAACGTTCGGTTCGGCGCCGTTCGAGAATCCGATCCTGACGACATGGTCCAGCAGATATTCCAGATGGGCCTCGCCTCTCAAGATGTCGATCGCCAAGGGCAAGCATACGTTAAGATTCGCCCGCAGCGGACCGCTTCCCAATCTGGCTGAACTTCGCCTCGACACGTCCGTGAAGTTTCCCGACCAGTGGAATCCGCCGCTGCGCAGGGTGGATCTCAGCAGGGTTCCGCCCCGTTTCCGCAACGTCTTCCTGCCGCCGGGCGCCGTCAATACCGCGACGCTGCGGACGGCTATTGCCGATACGACCCAAACCTTCGGTTCGCGATATCCCGACGGCGGGCAGTACCTCAAGCAACTCGCCGAACTTGAGCGCAAGCAGAAGAAAATCGACGCCGAAGGCGGGCCTGAAGAGTTGCAGGAGATGCACGACGCGCTTACGGGGCTGCGCCGCGAGGCAATGCTGTCTCATCCGGCGTTGAAATTCGACAAGCTCCTGTTCCTCAAGCGCCCCGATACAAATCACTACGGGCACACCTATAACGATCAGTCCGCCAAGGAAATGGGCGGGGCGATATGCGTTTTGTCACCGGTAAGCACAGGCGGCACGGTCACCAGCCTCGTGCCCGAACTTGAAGGCGGGCTGTTCGACCGGTTCGACCTGTCGTTCGACGCAAGGAAATTGATCTTCGCTTACAGGAAGGATTCCGCCGACGCCTTCCGCCTGTACGAGATCAAGCTTGACCCCGTCGCGGGCAAGATGGTCCCCGGTTCTCTGCGCCAACTCACTTTCGCCAGCGCCGCCGAAGCCGAGGGGATGCGGTGCGATGTGATACGAAGAGGAAACCGCTTCTTTGACGATATGGACCCGTGCTATATGCCCAACAGCAAGATCATGTTTACTTCGACGCGCGCGATGCAGAACGTTTTCTGTGCCGCCGGATCCGGAGTTTCGAATCTGTACGTCATGGACGCCGATGGAAAAAACGTTCGCCGCCTGTCGAAAAGCCCGGTAAACGAGACCTCCCCTTCTATCCTGTCCGACGGGCGGGTGCTCTACACGCGTTGGGAGTACGTCGACAAGGGTCTGGGCAACGGCGCCGGTCTCTGGGCGATTCATCCCGACGGCGTCGGCACTGAACACATATACAAGAACAACACGGTCTGGCCGGCGGGGATGAGCGGAGCCCGCGAGATCCCCGGAACCCGGCGCATCGTGACCATCGGAGGCGGGCACCATTACAACGCCGTGGGCTCGGTTGTGCTGGTCGACGCCCGCCGCAACCGACGCACAACAGAGGCGATGAACTGCATCACCCCGGCGGTCGGATATCCGCATTCGATGGGATACCCCAACAGCAGGCATGGCGTGTTCATGGACCCGTTCCCGTTTTCCGAGAAGTTCTTCCTGGTGTCTCATATGCTCGGCAGGAGAACGGGGCGTTACGGGCTCTACGTGCTGGATTCGTGGGGCAATCGGGCGCTGCTTTACTGCGACCCGGAGTTCCACTGCTTCCAGCCCACCCCGCTCCGCCCGCGCATCAAGCCCGGACAGATCGCGACCGTCGAGACCAATGACAAAACGCCCCGGGACACCGGCACGATATTCATCCAGGACATTTATGAGGGGCTTACCGGAATCGAGCGCGGAAGGGTAAAGTACGTGCGCGTGATGGGGGCTCTGGCCTGGCCATGGACTGGCAGGAACAGTGTCAAGGGCATGAATGTCGATGTCCATCGCAAGAGGGTCTACGGCGTGGCGAAGATCGACCAGGACGGATCGGCGTATTTCACCGCACCGGCGAAGAAGAACATCTTCTTCCAGGCGCTTGATGAAAACTTCATGGCGCTGCAGCACATGCCCACGTTCATAAACATCATGCCCGGCGAGCACAGGTCCTGCATCGGGTGCCACGAACTGCGCAGGAAGGCTCCGAGTATTCGGACCCGACCGACGGCGATAACCCATAAGCCCCAACCCCTCGCTCCGCAACCGGGTGACAAGGGTGTTCGCATGGTCCACTACGCCACGGACATCCAGCCGATCCTGGACAAGAAATGCGTCGCCTGCCACAGCGGTCCGAAACCCAAAGGCCGTCTCGACCTTGGCGGGCAGTTGACCAGACGATTCAACCGCTCCTACGAGAATATCATCGGCAAGGGCCTGGTCAATTACCGCGACGGTCGCTACGGACAGGCCGGTTTCCTGTCCGTACCGCCGCTTACGCACGGTTCGCACCGCAGCAGCCTCGTCGGGCAAATTCACAAGGACCCATGCAAAGCCAAACTCACCCGCGCCGAGTTCATTAGAATTGTCACATGGATTGACTCCAACGTGCCGTACTACGGCACCCACAATGGCTACACGGACCCCAAGGACAAAGACCACCCGAACTTCCGGATGGCGCCGCTGGCCAGGAGTCAGTGACCAGTGATCACCGGTCACTGACGACTCTTCACGTCGAAGCAGTAGAGGTTGTCGTCGTAACGCAGGTAAAGCCTTCCGCCGAAGACCACGGGGTGCGCCCAGCTCTGATTGGTTCCGGCTACGCTTACGCTTCCCTTTATCTCGAGCCCCTTGGGCGAGCAGGTCGCCAGGGCGGTCTGACCGTCCTTTTCAGCGTACAGGTACAGCATACCGTCGGCCCAGCAGATCGACCCCTTGCCGCCCACGCCTTCGCTTTCGGTTTTCCACATCGTCTTTCCGGTCTTCAACTCCAGGCACGAATACCCTTTCTTGTGATTACCGTAAATGTAACCGTCATGGATTATGTGTCCGCCGACGATGCAGTCCATGTCGTCGGACCGCCAGGCCTCTTTGGCTTTGACTTTCTGACCGGAGGCCGACATCTTCATGCAAATCCCGCCCTTACCGTAACCGACCGCCCAGTAGACGTATCCGCCGACGAAGCAGGGAGTCGACACGCGGCCCCGGGCGCCCTCGGCGAACTTCCGGACCCACTGGATTTTCCCGGTCTTTGCGTGGATGCAGACCAGACCCATGTGGGCTCCGTTGATGATAATCGGAACGCCTTTGTACACGACGTAAATCGGCGAGGAGTGTGCGGCTGCGGATATCCTGGGCGACTTCCAGACCGTCTTTCCGGTCTTCTTGTCCAGCGCGACCATGAAGGCGTCTTCGCCTCCGGGGGTTGCTATTAACATCTCGCCGATGATCAGCACCGACTCGCTGCGCCCGAACGTGTGTCCTTCGGGAGTGATTCCCTTGAAATCCTTGTGTATGTCCCGCGTCCATTTCGTTTTTCCGCTCTGCGCGTCGCAGCACAAGATTTCGCCCACGCCGGTCTCAACGTAAATGTTCCCGTTGTCGTAAGTGACGGTTCCGCGCGTGCCCTTGTAAAAGCCCAGATAGGCCCTGGTCAGGTCGCGGGCCCACTTGAACTTGCCCTGCATGTCGATGGCGAATACGTAAAAACGCTCGCCCGGGCGCTTGTATACGTGAGGAGCTTCGGGCAGCCTGGCGGGGTTGCCTTTCTCCTTTCGCCCGGTGACGTAGATCAGCCCGCCGCCGAACGACACGCTGGAGAACCCCTGTCCGATTCCCGACAGCTTCCACAACTGCTTCGGTCCGCCTTCGGGCCAACTCTTCAGCAGACCCGTGTCGGGCGACTTTCCGTCGCGATTGGGCCCGCGCCATTGGAACCATTGATCGGATGTCTTGTCCGCCGGCTTGTCGGCAGCCGGGCATGCCATAAAGGAAACAAGCGTGATACCGATGCACGCTGCAATAGGCGTTAGTTTCAAATCCATGCCGATTCTCCTCTTACGATTAACGGCAAATACGGTGTTTATTGCCGGCTTGCTGGAATAGGACCATCCGACACGCGTTAAACGAAGGAGTTGTCAATTCGCGTTCTACAGAGAACGGGTACAGGAATATTATGAAAACCAAACTGATTTCGGCGATAGGGTTTGTGGGGCTGATTTGTGCGACTGCGGCGGCGGCGGATTACGATTTCTACGCCGCGACACAGTATCCGGGCGCAAAACTGCGCGATGGTGTGGACATCTACAAGGTCCGCCAGGCGGACAAAGGCGAGGCGAAAGCCTGCGAGCGGCGCGATGTGAACTGGTGGCCCCGCAAGGGCGTGGACGTTATCGACGTTCGGCCCGGAATGATTCTGCGCACATGGACGCCGAAGCGCCCGCACGTTTCGGTCGGCGACAAACCGTTCAAGGCGCACCTGATCGCCTTCCGCGGTATGGGCAATACGATGAGCAGCAAGTTCAACGGAGATGGCGGTCCGTGGGAACCGGGCGCCGTGCTGCGCCTGCCCGACGGAAGGAAGCGATGCTTCGTGCGAGGAAGCTTCGGCGGCGAAGACAAAAAGTTCATCATGGACCTGTACGTAAAGGAAATGGCCCGCGTCGCCGCGGGGCTCGACAAAACCGTATACGTCAAGTCGCCGGGCCTGGACACAAGCTACCCCAACAACGCCAAGCCGGGCAAACCGGGCACCATGCAAATCGAGTCCGAACATTTCATCTGGGTCTCCGGAAGCCAGGCCGGAAGCGAGGGCGACCCGTGGGTCAACGCCAAGGCGCCCGACAAGGCCCAGTGGTACCGCGACGGTTCGATCAAGTGCGCCGAGTACTGGTGGGACCTGAACGAATACGCCGGCAACCTTATGGAGTATTGGGACAGGAAAACCAAATTCAAGCATGCCATCACCGTCGCAGGCACGAAGCGCGACGGGCATCAGTTCATCGGCGGTTACGCCGGCGGCGGATACGGCGCGTGCATTCTAAAGGGCGCCGGCGGCGGACCGTGGGCGCCGGGCCTGTGGCACGAATGGGGACACGGAACCCTGCCCAACGGCGTGCCGTTCGGCGGTGGAGAGGCCCAGGCCGACATGCACCAGTGCATGGCCGACCCGAGCATGCTCAAGATCAACCGTCACCTAAGCACGCCCTGGCGGAATATTTTCAACGGCGAGGCCGGCTACGGGTACACGATGTTCTACAACATCACCGGCGACGATCCGAACTGGGGATACGCCTGGTTCACGTGCTTGCCCCACGGCATCGATGAGTTCAGCATGTTGCATACAGTCGCACGGGTCGGTGAGCAGCGCGGGCTGTTCAAAAACGCCATTCGCGGGCTTGGCGATATGGTCGGCGAATACGGCGCCCGCCTGGCGACGTTCGATTGCGAGCTTGAGAATCTCTTTCGCGACCACTACAAGGCCCCGCCCCAAAACCAGCTCGAAACCGTCGATCGGAAAGCAGGCGTTTATCGCATTCCGATGGAAGAGGCGCCCGAACCGTTCGGCGTGAATATCGTACGGCTGGTTGTCGAGAAAGGCGCCGGGGAATTCACCGTCGATTTCAAGGGAGTGCACGATCCGGATTTCTACAGCGATTGGCGTGCGGTCATAGTGGCCGTCGGAGCCGATGGCGTGCGACGTTATTCGCCGATGTGGAACAAGGGCCCGATGACGATGAGGTCTCGAGCGGACGATAAGTCGCATTGGCTTACGGTTACCGCCACGCCGACGGCGTTGTTTACCGACCGGCAACTGGCGCGGAATCATTACAGCGGGCGCCATGCCCCGCGTTATCCCTGGTCGGTCAAGCTGACCGGCGCAAGTCCCGGTGCGCTGCGGCCGCGCAACGCTAAAGGCGGCGGGCTCCCCAAGCGCCTGGGCGAAGAGACGCTGCACAAGTTCGGGCTCTGGGCGAACTACGCTATGGACCGCCGCGAAAACACGCTGCTGGAGGATTGGTACAGGTTCCCCAGCGGCGCCGACAGGCGATACGGAAAGCGCATGGGCGTGAACCTTGACGGATACCTGCAGGCTCGACCCCAGTTCGTTGTCGACGGCGAGCATATGGGCTTCCGCTTCGACGGGGCAACGCAGTACGGCGAACTGTGTCCGCGAGCGGCGGACCTGGGTGCGATTACCGTGGACCTCGCGGTAAAACCGGAAGGGGCGCCCTCGCAGACGATCTTCGATTTCGGGAGCGATGCGGACAACTGTTTCGTGCTGAAAACCGCACAAAACGGAACGCCTGAATTTCTCGCCAAGGTTGGCGGTAAGACAGTTGTTTCGCTGGCGGGCGCCAAACCGCTGGCGAAAGACAAGTGGGCGACTCTGCGTGTCGAAATCGACGGAGCCAACGCCGCTCTCTGGCGAGATGGGAAAAAAGTCGCCGAAAAGGCCTCGACCTTCCGCCCGCGCGACGCATTCGGCGACGGGAAGAACAATCGAAACTTCGTGGCGACCTCGCGCGACGCATCGGGGCGGTTCAAGGGCGTTATCGATCGCGTGGTTATCTACCACACGGTGCATGAAGATTTCAGCAAGCTGCCCGCCCCCACGCGAGATGCGCCCAGGCGCCCGACGGCGGAAGTAGTCAAGAGACTCGCCGCGGCCCGCGGGAACGTTGACGAGCTTAACCGAAAAGTCTCCGAGATGAGCCGTAAACTGTCCGAACCTTATAGTAAATTCAAGACAGAGCAGGACGCGCGGGCAAAAGAGCTGGAGAAACGATCGCCCCTCCTGGCCGCGGCGAGGGCAAAACTCAAGGCCGTCGAAGACGCGATGTCCAAAAGCAAAAGCGATCTGGGCGATCGGTTCGACAAGCGCGGCGAATCGGTCAAGACAAAGACCGAAATCGACGCGCTGCGCAAGCAGTCGTCCGAGATTCAGACGCAGTTGCGAAAGCTGCTCAGCGAGCGGATCAAAACCGACAAGGAATTGGCGGGAATTAACGCGGAGCGGAAAACCACCGAGGAAAAACTCCGGGCGCTGGACAAGAAACTTCGCGACCAATTCGAGAAGCGCCCCGACGTGATCGCCGAGCGAAAGGCAATCTCCGCTCAGAGAAAGCTCAAGGATAAGGATGCCCGCAAGAAGGCTTCCGATCTCGACCGGGCGCTGAATAAGCGATGGTCGGATTATCGCAACGGTAACGCCGAGTATGCCGCGATTAACCGGCTTCCGCGGGAACTTCAGGACAAATATCGCAAACGCGAGAGGTACCTGTCGGATGAACTGAGCAAGGCCAATCCCAAGCTTGTCGACAAGCAGCGCAAACTCAGCAAGCTCGCCGGCGAAAAGGATCGTGAGATGCGAGATAAGCGCGGCGCGTACGTTTTGAAGGGGACCGCCGAGATGGTCCTCAAGGTCGCAGCCGCAAAAACCGCATTGTCAAAAGCGCACGGCAAGGCGATGGCGCCGTATACGCCCGAGAAGCTCTGGATGGACAGCTTCAACTACCAGGTCTATCGAGGCTACTACAACACGAATTACAGCAGATACATCAGCCAGCACGTCAAGGCCCAACTCGGCGGCGCGACGCAGCGGGAAGATATCGCCCTGGCCGAGCGTTTGCACAAGTGCGAGGCCTCCGGCGGCGGATGGTCCACCAGCATCGACTGGGACTGGCGGATGAGGCAGGAGGTAAGCGGCGAAATCAAGGACCTGCCGCTCATGCAGAAGTGGATCAAACGTGCCCGCGGTCCGGTGGTTACGAAGAAACCGTCTTCGGTCAAATGACCGGCGATGAGAGCAGATAAAGGGAAACCCATGAAGATAAAGATGATCAATATCGTGCTGGTTGCGGGATTGTGCGGGATTAGCGCCGCCCGGGACACCGCTTCGGTCAAGATGCTCCAGGACAAGGACTATACCGTTGCGGGCATCGAGATGAAGATGAAACTCATCCCGGCCGGTTCGTTCACTATGGGAAGTGCGAGCAACGAAGCTTGTCGGCGCGCCGATGAGGTCCCCCACAAGGTCACGATCTCCAAACCGTTTTACATGGGCGTATACGAAGTAACGCAGCGCGAGTTCTACAAGCTGATGATGCCGCCGGACTACAACTACGAGGCCTGGCGGTTCAAGCGCGGACCGATCCACGACGGGGCGGCGTTCTGCTGGCGCTACCCCACGGGCGGCGGGCTTATCAACGGGGCGGGCGCCGTCGGCGGCGAGAGGACGGACCTGAACCCGATGGAGTGCGTAACCTGGGCCCGCGCCCGCGAGTTCTGCAAGAAGCTTACGGAGATCGAACGCAAGGCCGGGCGCCTGCCGAAGGGTTACGTCTACCGCCTGCCAACCGAAGCCGAGTGGGAATACGCATGCCGCGCCGGGACAACAACGCCCTACAACGTCGAGTGCGATCCCGGCGATCTGAACTCGATCAGGAAATTCGCTCACGTCGCCTCGTTCAGCAATACCTCGTTCGGAACCCGCAAGGTCGGACAGCGCAAACCCAACGCCTGGGGACTCTACGACATGCACGGTAACGTCTACGAATGGTGCCTGGACTGGTACGGACCGTACGACAAGTCCGTGGCGAAAGATCCGACCGGTCCGGCGAAGGGAACCGAAAAAGTCGTACGCGGGGGCTGCTTCTCCGGCGTTCACAAGGGCGACAAGAAGCGACACGACCAGAAAGACCTCGACGAGCAGGTGCATCCGTTCCTGCGTTCCGCGGCGCGCTACAGCGTCCCGCCCGAGATTTCCTCCTACGCCATCCTGGGCTTTCGAGTAGTGCTTGGGGCGGAGAGATGAAAGCGAAGCGATAGAAGCAAGCCCAAGGCGCCAAGCCTTAATATTGCCCGACAAACAGGGTGACGTTACCATGTGAGCAAGAGATATATCGAATCTCTAACCGTTAATGCAAATGACAGGAGACACCATGAAGGATATGTGCATGAAGTTTCAGACAATGGCGGCGGCGACCCTTGTAGCGACAATGGTCTTTGTAATGTGCGGTGCGGCGCAAGCGGCGAGTACGGATAAGACTCTGGTATCCTGGGTGACGCTGACGGACAAGAACGTCCGGGCCGGGTCGGTGCTCACCGTTCAAGTGGGAGTTGAATTCGACGGCATCGTATTCGCCGAGCGGGCCGCAGGCAAATGGATGGCCGGCAGCCACGCCTTTCAACGCACGGGGACAAACCCGAATGCGTATGCGGCTGAAACCGCCGATAAAAAAACGCTGATCCAGATGGCGATCGTCTACAAGGGCGACCGGATCTCGATCTACCGCGACGGCAAGGAATATGCATCGTACAAGACGCGAAACATCGATCTGCTGAGCAACAAGAACAACATCGCCGTATTCGGTTTGCGGCATATTGGCGGCAGCGGAAGCATTGGCGGGTCGATTGAAGACGCCCGCATTTACAGCAGGGCGCTAACCGCCGACGAACTGAAATCTCTGGCCCCGAACAAAGAATCATCGATCAAACCATACGCATGGTGGGATTTCCAGGGCGATAAAGTTGTCGATCGCGCCAAGCGATATCCTCACCACAAACTGGCGGGCGGAGCAAAGCTTTCCGGCGGCAAGCTGGTGCTCGGTAACGGTTCGGTGCTCGTGTGCGCAGCGACCAAAGCCGCCACCAGCATCTCTCGCCGCGGCGGGCCCGTGTTCACCGGTCCGTACGTGCCGGAGACCCCGGCCTTCCCGAAAGACCCGCCGAAGAACTGGCTGACGTTCCACCTGGTGCATCCGGGTCCCGGCAGGGCTATGCCCGGCGATCCTAATCCGGCGTTCTACTACAAGGGGCGATATCACATGCACTACATCTACCGGAATCGCACCGGCTTTGTTTTCGCACACGTATCCAGCACGGACATGGTGCACTGGCAATGGCATCCGACGGTGCTTGCCCCGCCGACAACCGGCCACGGTATGTTCAGCGGTACGGGCTTCTTCACGAAAGAAGGCAAGGCGGTGATGATCTATCACGGTCAGGGTTCGGGCAGGAACTGGCTGGCGTATGCGCAAGATGACAACATGGATAAATGGTCCACGCCCGAATCGCTGGAACCGCAGACGGCGGACGGTAAGGCTCCCAGGATCCGCCACTGGGACCCTGACTGCTGGTTAAACGGGAAAACTTATTACGCGCTTTCGGGCGGCGGCGATCCGGAGTTTATGAAGTCCGACGACCTGAAGAACTGGACATACCTGGGAAAGCTTCTGCACAAGGACTATCCGGCGAAGTTCCCGATCACTCGCAAAGAAGACATCTCCTGCGCCAATATGTTCAAGATCGGCAACAAGTGGATGCTGCTGTGCATAAGTCACCGTCTGGGCTGCCGTTACTATCTCGGCGACTTCAAGGATGAGAAGTATCTGCCCGAATTTCACTCGATGATGAGCTGGAATGGCAACCAGTTCTTCGCGCCCGAATCGATGCTGACCAAGGACGGGCGGCGCGTCATGTGGGCGTGGCTGCTCAGGGTGCCTGTCGCTCCGGACGGGATCCAGTCGCTCCCGCGCGAACTGGAACTCCCCAAAGACGGCGTGTTGCGAATCAGACCGCTGCGCGAACTGGAGAAGCTCCGCTACGAAGAAAAGAGCGAAAAGGACATCACCGTCGCCGCCGGCGCATCACGCAAGCTCAAGAACGTCGCCGGCGACGCGATTGAAATGAAGCTGGAGTTCAAGGCTCCGAAAGCCAAACAGTTCGGCTTGGACGTGCTGTGCGACAAGGACGGCAAGAGCGGTTTGAGGATAGTCGTGAACCCCGAAGCCAAGACGCTGAAGGTCGGCCCGGTAACGGCTCCGTTTATACTGGCCGACGGCGAGAACCTGACCCTGCGGGTGTTCATCGACAAGAACCTGGTCGAAGTCTTCGCCAACGATCGCCAGGCCGTAATGAATGCGCCCAGGCTGATTTCTCTGGATAACACGGGCGCCAGGCTCTTCAGCGAAGGCGGCGAAGTGAAGGTCGAGACCGCCACCTCGTGGAAGATGAAGTCGGTCTATGAAGGCTCGCTGGTTTTCAAAAAGGAATAACCTGGAGAATCGTAATGAAGCGAATACCTGTCGCTGTATTGTTGCTGATCGCCGGCGCCGCCCACGCCGCCAATACGGATAAGACACTGGTGTCATGGGTGACGCTGACGGACAAGAACGTCCGGGCCGGATCGGTTCTCACCGTGCAGGCGGGAGCAGCATTTGACGGGATCATCTTTGCAGAACGTGCCGCGGGCAAATGGATGGCCGGCAGCGACACCTTCAAGCGTTCCGGCGGTAATCCCAATGCATTCCCGCCAGAAACCGCCGACAAGAAGACGCGGGTCCAGATGGCAATCGTCTACAAGGGCGATCAGATCTCGATCTACCGCGACGGTAAACTCTACGCCTCGTACAAGACGACGAACATCGATTTGCTGAGCAACAAGGGCAACATCGCCGTATTCGGACTGAGGCATATCGGGGGCGGCGGAAGCATTGGCGGGTCGATTGACGATGCGCGTATTTACAGCAAGGCCCTGACCGCCGACGAACTCAAATCTCTGGCGCCGAACAAGGCGTCGTCGATCAAGCCGTACGCCTGGTGGGATTTTAACGGCGACAAGATCGTAGACCGCGCCGGACGATATCCGCACAGCAAACTATCCGGCGGAGCGAAACTCGCCGGTGGAAAACTGGTGCTCGGAAACAATGCGGTGCTCGTGTGCGCCGCGACCAAAGGCGCCGCCAACGCCTCGCGCCGCTCACCAGACCCCCGACCCAAGGGCCCGCACGTGCTGTTCACCCCGTCGATACCCGAGGACCATCCGAAGACCTGGCTGACATACCACCTGGCGCATACCGGCCCGGATCGGGCGATCCCCGGCGATCCGAACTGCGCGATCTACTACAAGGGCAAGTACCACCTGCACTACATTTTCCAGAACCACGGGCACTCGTTCGCCCACGTCACCAGCAGCGACATGGTCCATTGGAAGTGGCGCCCGACCGTGCTCACGCCGCCCAGAACCGGCCACGGCATGTTCAGCGGCACAGCGTTTATGACCAAAGAAGGCAAGCCCGCGATCATCTACCACGGAGCGGGCTCGCGCAGGAACCAGATCGCATTCGCACTGGACGACAACCTAGACAAGTGGACCAAAACCACGCCCGTAGAGCCCAAAACCGCCGATAGTAAGCCGGCGAAGATGCGTCACTGGGACCCGGACTGTTGGATCAGAGGCGATACCTACTACGCCCTGGGCGGAGGGGGAAATCCGACGATCGCAAAATCCAAAGATCTCAAGGAATGGGAGTTCATCGGCGAGCTTTTGCATCCCGACTTCCCGAAAGATCTCGGCGTCCGCAAGGCCGAAGATATCTCGTGCGCCAACATGTTCAAGATCGGCGACAAGTGGATGCTGCTATGCATCAGCCATGCACTCGGAGCACGCTACTACCTCGGCGATTTCAAGGGCGATCAGTATCTCCCGCATCATCACGCCATGTTAAACTGGGCCAGGTGGGATTTCTTCGCACCCGAATCGCTGCTGACGCCAGACGGGCGGCGAGTGATGTGGGCCTGGTGTACGCCGTGGGTTAACGGTATGCAGAGAGTCGGGAGGAAGAAGAATTTCGACGCGCTATTCAAAAGCAAACTCCAACCGGGCATCCAATCGCTTCCGCGCGAACTGAGCCTGCCCAAAGACGGAGTGCTGCGCATAAAACCCCTGCGCGAGCTGGAAAAACTGCGTTACGATCAGAAGCAGGAGAAGAATGTCACCATCAAGAGCGATACGGCGCGCACTCTCGAGGGAATCCCCGGCGACACGATGGAACTGGAAATAACCTTCGAGGCGCCGAAGGCCAAAGAATTCGGGATCAAGGTGCTGTGCGCCAAGGATGGAACCGGCGGTTTTACGATCTCCCACGGCAAGGCAAGCAAGACGCTGACGGTCGAATATATCAATCCGCCTTTCGAGCTGAAAAAAGGCGAGGACCTGACACTGCGGGTGTTCATCGACAAGAGCATGATCGAAGTCTTCGCCAACAACCGCCAGGCGGCCGTGGCGTGGCACGAATACAGGCCGGGCGAGATTTACGCTCAACTGTTCACCAAGGGCGGCGACCTGAAGGTCAAGAGCATCACCGCGTGGAAAATGAAGTCGATCTATCCAAAGCCTTACTCCGACCCGATCCATTTCAAACCGAAGCTGCCCACGAAGAAAACCGTCGGCGACGTAATGCCCTTCTACTGGAAAGGTGAATATCATGTTTTCTACCTTACCAATCCCATGGGCAACAATGATGTAAACTGGGAGCACTGTTCGTCAACCGATCTGGTGAACTGGAAAGAATACCCGCCCGCACTGAAACCCGACAAGAACGATCCCAACGGGCCCGAAGGCGGGTGCATGTTCACCGGGTGCATCGTCGAGAAGGATGGGACCTTCCACGCATGGTATACAAGTTGGAATCCCAGGAACCCCAAAGGCAGGGAGTTTCTCTCCCACGCGACCAGTAAGGATCTGATCACCTGGAAAAAGCATCCCGAACACATGATCGCGCCCGATGGAATCCACTACGCCAACCATCGCATGCGGGACTTCCGCGATCCGCAAATCTTCTGGAACGAGGAGAAGAAGGAATACTGGATGCACCTTCTGGCCAATGAGGCCAAGCCCCAGCGCGGCCGGGGGCGCAGGTTCGGACTGCTGACTTCCAAAGACCTGATCAAGTGGACCCAGCAACCGTCGGTGCAACTCGCTGACGGGGTCGGCGGCGACGAGTGCCCCGACTACTTCAGGATAGGCGATACGCATTACATACACAGCTGCCGCCTGTATTACTATTCGGACAACATCAACGGGCCGTACAAGCACCCGAAACTGATGCGCGATCTGGACCGCCCCGGAATCAATGCCGCCAAGCGCGTGTGGGATGGTAAGAGGCACGTATGGTTCGGCGGATGGAGCAGCGGGATAATGCCCGTTCCGCGCGAGGTCTACGCAGGCCCCGATGGTCTCCTGTACATGAAGCCCGTTAAAGAGGCGTTGGCGGTCTACAAGAATACGGTGCTGGACCTCTCGGGTAAACCGCTGCCCAAAGGCGAAGTGGAAGTTCCCGAGCATTACCTGTTGGACGCGATGGTCAAACTCGCGCCAAAGAGCAGTTTCACGCTCGTTCTCGGCGGACAATACCGGATGACGCTCGCCCCTGCCGACGGAACGATGTCGCTGATCGGACCGGGTTTCAATCGAACTCGCCCCTGCCCGATCGACACCTCAAAACCGGTGAAAATTCAGGTATTCACAGAAGGGAAACTCATCGAGTGCTTCATAAACGACCAATTCGCCCAGAGCTGCGTTATCAAGAGCCCCATGAGCGGACAACTCGGGATCAATGCAGCCGGCGGCGAGGTGGAAATAATCAAAATGGTGATCGCAGAAGGACACCGCCGGTAGCATAACGCAAACAATAAGGAAAGAGAAAATAATGAAGAGCATTACGTCTGCAATCCTGGCCACTGGAGTTTTGTTGTCGCTTGCCGTGTGGTCATACGCCGCCCAGGCGAAAAAGGAACCCGCCCAGGCGGTGCGCCATGCTTATATTTTCAGCGATATCGGAGCCAAGCGCGTCTTCAAGATGTCAGCCGACGGGAAAATCGAGTGGGAATATCCCGCCGACCAGTGTACGGACATCTGGATGCAGAAAAACGGTAATATCCTGATGAGCTTCACCGGCAAGAAACGCGGAGTCCGCGAGGTCTCGCCCGATAAGAAGGTCGTCTGGGAGTATCTCACTACCAGCGAGGTCTGGGCCTGTCAGCGTCTTGCCAATGGCAATACGATGATCGGCGAGGGCTCAGCCAGGCGGATCATCGAAGTGAACCCCGCCGGCAAGATCGTAAAGACTGTTGCGATCCCCTCCGGCGGGAATAAGCACATGGGAATGCGCCACGCGCGGAAGACAGCGGCGGGGACTTATCTGGTCGGGCTCCTTGCCGACAAGGCCGTTCGCGAGTACGACGCATCCGGCAAGATGATACGCGAGATCAAGGTACCTAACATGGCGTACAGCATGATCCGCCTGAAAAACGGGAACACCGTAATCGGATACCGCGATGGGGTAATCGAGGTCGACCCGAAGGATAAAGTCGTCTGGCATCTGACGCAAAAAGACGTGCCGAACATCAAGCTCTACTGGATATGCTGCATCCAGCGGCTGCCTAATGGGAACACGATCGTCAATAACTGGTTCATGCACAAACGCCGGGCTGGCGGCGTTCCGTTCTTCGAGGTGACGCCCGACAAGAGGGTGGTTTGGCGGGCGAAAATGCACGAGCGGATGTTCGACCCGACCGCCATCCAGATACTGGATGTAAAAGACACCTCACTTCGCTGATGTGTAGTCGGTCGTGCCTTTGGTCAGCGTAAACTCTCGGCGCTGTTGGCGAAAGGTAATTTCATAGTCGCCATAGAAACCGACAAAGTTAACGCGCCCGTGCGAGTCAGTGGTCAGAGAAACGTCGGTGGTCCACATCGGCAGGTTGACAAGAACCCGATTTCGCACGCCGGTCAACTGCTGCCACACCATACCGCAAGGGGTGACTTTCCATTCGGCGTCCACCAGCGCACCAGCGGGAGCCACGGACCACATGCGCGGCGACCAGAAGCCCCAATTGATAAACGTGGTCATCTTCTCGTGGCCGAAACAGAGGCGCAAGGTCTCGGCGAGAATGTCCGCCGCACGCTGCGGCGTCGGGGCGCCGCTGCGCTGCACGCCGAATTCAGTCATCGAAAGCGGGAGATCGGCGGTGGCGAGGTTGTGCAGAACCTGCGCGATCCGCGAGGGGCTGTGTGGGACGCGCAGTTTGGGCGGGGCGCCGTCCACCGCGTAATACTGGATACCAATCCCGTCGACCGCGCCGCCGGCGTTGCGGAGCGCTTCGATGTGTTTCCGATACCAATTGGCGTAGGGATCTTTGATCGAGCGAGACCCCTGAAGAACGTCGTATTCATTCGGAACGATACGCGGCGAAGCCCCGGCGGCGATTGCGGCGGCTTTGACCTCGTTGTAAATGCCCGCCACGCCCTTGAGGCCGTAAATCCGACGATACATCGGGCGGTGTGCGCCCTCGTTGATGACGTCCAATTCGTAATATCGCCGGGCGCGATCCCGGACGAGATATCCAATGCGCTCACTGATCTCGGCGCGCAGATCAGCTTTGGCGGCGTCGCGCAGGGCCTGGCTGGTTCCGTTGATGGTCCGGTTTTGAAGAGCATCGACCCAGCCGGGCTCAAAAACATCCCACAACACGCCGTGCATTCGTACACGCTTGCCGTTGAGTTCGGCGAACTTCATGATGCTGTCGAGGTCATCGAGCGTGACCCGGTCGCGCACACGTTCGTTGGGGGTCCACTTGCCCGCATTCTCGGGTACAACCGTGTTGAAGTTTTCGATGACAAAGTTACGGTAGTGGATGTCATTTGTATCCGGTCCGGTAACCCATGAGGATGTGGACAGACAGGTGCCAAAGTTAAACGCGTGGCGTTTCAGGCGAATGCGCACTGGCGTGTTGGCGATGGGTCGCTTGTCGACCGTAAGCGTCAGGCAAGCCGGGCCCCTGCGAAAGTGATCTATGTAAGTGTCCGCCGCAGCGAGAGCGTTGGCGCTGGGATCCGTGTTCAGCACAGCAGCTCCGGCGATTGTAAGGTCGCGGACATCGATCGCCAGTGGCCGGCGATTGACGTTTTCCACACGAATGCAGTACGTGCCGGCCGGCAGCGTCCAGGTCTGCGTATGCGAACTGTAGTTGCCGCCGACCGCGTTTACCAGCCAACTCGCCGCGAAATCGGCGACGCGGAGCACCAGCTTGGGCGCGGGAGCCTCCGGGCTGGTTTTCGAGGCGCGGATGGTAAACGAGACCTCGCCAGCGGCAGCAAGATGGATATAGGCGCCGACAAACCCATTCTCGTTGAGGCGCCATGCATTGTCCTCGCACGGAGTACCCGTCGAACGATAGGGCAACGAGTTCCCATCAAGCGTCGTTTGGAGCCCTGCCGGAGAAACGCACGAAACGCACAACAATGCAACGCCGAGGAGCATGATAAAACTTCGCATAACTAACCGTTACAGACTTTCTTGCATAATGATATCGCCTGAATACCGCCCTATTTTTTCGCCGGGGCGGGGATTGTTGTTTTGCTTCGGTCTACGGAGATGCCGAGGGATTGGAACCATTTGAAGAGGTCTCTTCCAGCCGCGATGCTCAGGACGGCTACGGAGTCGTGGGCAGTGTAGCGTTTTAGTTGTTTTGTATCGGCGAGCTTTCGTTTGGCCCGGAAGTAGCGGGCCAGGATGTCAGGGGTTTCCTTGCGGAGCTGCTCCCATATCCACATGGGCTTGGCCATGACCACCGAGTGGGGGATGTTCTTTCCGGCGGCGAGGTCGTACTTCTTCATGTCCGGGTCGTGGCGGCGGGCACCTTTGATCCAACCGGCAAGCGTCTTTTCGGCCTCGGTCTTGTAGCCCAGTTCTCGCCCGAGTTGAATGCCCACGTACGTCGCGATGCCCTCGTTCCAGAGCGGCTCGGTGAACGGGTGGACCCACGAGTGAGTCGCCTCGTGCCCGATCAGTTCGACCATACCGTACCGCTTCCTGGGGAAGCCGCCCCACCACGTGCCCAGGCCGATCGCCCTCCCGCTGGAAAAACCACCACCACCGGTTGGAAGGAGGATCAGGGTTGCGAGCATACCTTTGGACGGCGGCACACCCAGGATACGCTCCTGCACGGGAAGGCACTTACGGTAGATCTTGAATATCTCGTCGGCCATCGGCTGCATGTACTCGCTGCAGCGGATCTCGAGCCCACCGTGTTTGACAATCATCTCGGCGCGGTGATGCCTGGGGCGGCGCTTCGGGTCAACCGTCTTACCACCCGCCAGATCGGCAAGAAGCGGTGATAGCCATTCGGCGTTGATGGGGTCCTTGGCGTTGGGCTGCCTGCCGGATATCCCACGAGTGGAGAGCAACAGCTTGCCCTTGCCGACTTTCGTGCGGGCCATTACGGGGCGCCCGGCCGCGTCCTGGATCAGCACATCCCAGGTCCTGGCGCCGGCCATGCTGATCGTTTTACCGCCGTAGCTCTTGATCGCTTTGCCCTTCAATTCACCGAGACCGACAACGGGGCTCTTGGCGCCCTAGTTTACGAACCGGGCTCCGAACACCTTGGCAAGTGCGTTCAGCGTGTAGGTTTTCTCGTCGCGGAACAGTGCGTAGTCGCCCAGCACGATCACGCCGCCGCCGGAGTCAAGAAACGCCTTGATCGCGGCGATATCCTTCGGCGTGTACTTGCACGACGATGCGCCGGACTGCAGGACCACCAGGTTCACGCTGTCGAAGTCGAACTTGTGCAGCGTGCCCCAGTTCTGCACGCTCGCGTTGCCCTTGCCGGCGAGGTAATTCCGCGCGAATCGCCCGTCGAAGTAAAACGAAAACTCATGCGAAATATCGACCACGGAATAGATCGGACCGGCCGAAACGGTCGCGGTGGCCGCAAACGAAACGATTATCGCACAAATCACGAGACGGTTACTGTTCATGCGAATCTCCTGGATGAGAGTTGTAAGCCGGGCTTTCCCGGATCGGACCCGTCAGTCGGTGTCGGCGATAACGACCGTCTTTGCCTCGAAGGTGACGGTTGTCTTCTCGTCATACTGGCCTTTTGCTGTCCCGGCCAGAGTGAGTTGTCCGCCGGTCTGGAGGCCGTCGAGTTTCAGAGTCTTGACGGTCGATTCAAGCGGCACACCGTTTGTGCTGCCGGCGGCGGCCCAGTTGCGGATGAGCAAGCTGCACCGCTCGATATCTTCGGTCGTGTGTGACTGGCTGTCCTCCTTGAACCGGATCCTCAGGCCAAAGGTTGGTTTGTGCGGCCAGTTCTGGGGATCGTGCCCTTTGGCCCCTGAATTCACCGATCCGGGGGACTCGCCTTTCAGGAGGGCGGCCTTCTGTTCCTTCGTGAGTTTATACGGGTAGAAATGGACCTCCATCAGTTTCGCACCTGGCCTCAATATGCCGACGGCACTGCAGAACTCAAGCGTCTTGCCCTTGAATGTCAGTGTGGCTTTACCGTCTTCGGTAAAAGTGGGAAGATCCTTTGGAGGCTGTTGAGCTTCCTGGTCGTCGCCCTGCTCGTCCGGTTGATCTGATGAACACCCCGGGAACATAACTACTGCCGACAGGAAACAACCGGCCACCAGGAACTTCGCTAACGCCAAGTCACGTTTCTTCATCATGTCACCTCATGAGGTTGTGTCGGGATCATTTTCCCGACGTTTTCTGGATCGCCTCTCTCACCGTCCCGACGCACATCGAGATCGCAGGGCATTCAACGTGATTGTATCCAATGCGGCACACCGGGCAAACTGAATCTGAGGTCTGTTCGACAGATTACCATTCTATCAGGATGATGTCGGTGAGACCAAGGTCCACCGTGAACGTAACCTTGTGGGGATACTGCGGGAGCGACAAAACTGCGGCCGGCGCGGTGGAGGTGAACTTCAACTGACCCGAAGTTACCGATTTGACTCTCTTCGGCGGGCGAGGATTCGGTATCCTCAGCGTCACCTTGAGGTTCTTGATCGGCTGGTAGGTGAAGTTCGCCAGCACCAGTGCGGTCCCCGCCTTTGCGTCGTAGAGCCCGGTCTCGACTACCGGATGGGACAGTTCGATAAGTCTCGGCGCCTTGGCGAGCGTAGCCTGGCGGTTGATAAACTCGCGCTGCGCAGCGGGCCACTTCTCTTTGAGTTCGGCGGGAACGAATTTCGCGTCCTTGGCGTACGAGATCGCCGGGCACGTTGCGGTATAGACGCTCGCCCCCTTCCCAAAGTACGTCCTCACGACGGCCGGTGAACCGTCGGTGAACTCGCCCTCGATCTTTACCGTCGGAGCCGGTTCGATCGGCGTCTTGATCCCGATGGCGCCGAAGGAAGCCTTGGGCTTCATCCGCACCTTGTCGATGAACTTCATCCCGTTCAGCGCACCGCGGATGTGATACCGACCGGGCTGGACGACTACCTCGCCTTTCGGGCGAATACCGAAAACCTTTTCGAGTCCAACAACCGGTTCATCGAATTCATTTCGGCTGCCGGCGGCGCACGATCCGTATATGTGTCCGCCGCGAATGACCCACTCTACTATCTTCGACACAGCCCGTCCGCTGATGCACGGGTCGGTCACGTAAAGCACCTGGTACTCGCCAAGCCGCCCGGCTGCCACGTCCTCCTCGGTGACCATATCCACAAGGAACTGCCCGTGGGTCAGCGAAAGGTACGTCAGGCGCCGTTCGAGCATGTGTATGTATCCAAACGGCTGCCACAGGTCCGACGAGATGCTGTAGAGCAGCGCGACTTTCGTGCGCCTCTGCGCCCCCGACGCGATGATATGCTCGGCGGCCGCAAGCTGGCGCGCAACGCTCGCCACGCCGTCGTAGGCGCTCCGCAGATCCGACCAGTAGTTCTCAGTGCTGGTGGCCGTCGGGCCGTAGGTCCAGTAGAAAAAATGTTTGGCGCCCTGGCAGAGCGCCGAAGCGGTCTTGAGGCGGAGGTTCGTCTCGTCGCTCGGCGTGATCCACGCGATGGTGGGGATCGGTTCGTGTCGGCCTCTACTTCCGCTGCGGAAGATCGCCGCCTGGAACCCCATGAGTTGGAAACCCTCCCACGTCGCGTTCGGCCCGTACATGTACTGCAGGCCCATCCAGTCTTCGATTCCGATCAGATCGACCGCGCCGCTGCGGGCGATGTCGAACCAGTCAGCCGCCAGCGGCGAACCGCCCCACGCAGGATTGGGCGTCATGCCCATGCCCAGACCCGAGCCGGCGAAATACGGGTGGTCAGCCACCAGCGTCGAGGTCAGCAACTCCTTTCCAAAGTACTTATGCACCGCCTCGCTATTCCATTGCAATCGTTCGGTAATCGCATGCTGCCGGAATCGGGAAGTGTAGTAAAACATGCGGCGCGCGGCGCGGTCGTTTATCTTGCGCGCGGCCGTGAGAGCCTTTGGGGTCTCAATTGGAATAACGTCGCTGAGCTTGCTTACGCCCAACTCGCCCGGCCGGATCTTCGTAACCTCCAGCCATTTGTGGAAGTTCGCCAACGCTTGCTTGTCGCTTCCGATCGGCGGGCGACAGATGATCTCGTCGGAGAATCCGAACGGAACGCCGGGTGAGTATTTCTCCTTGCTCCGCTGGGCCTGTGTCTTCATCGATTCGTTGATTTTCTCACGAGTGGCGGCCGGGCCGAACATGACCCGATGCGTATGGGCGGGCTTTCGCAGGGCGAATTTCTCGCTCATTTCCGGGCGCTGGTTGCCCACTACGTTGAAGCCCAGCAGCCAGAGGACCTCTGCCTCTTTGAGATTCAGCTCGGGCCTCTGGGGCGACCAGAAGCTGGTCTGGATGATGAGGTTTTTGGGCGAAACTCGTTTTCCTCCGGTGGCCTTTTTCGCCCATGCCAGGCGGCGTGCGGTCATTTGCGAAGCCGTCTCGTAGCTCGCCGCATCGGCTTTCGGGTCCGGCGAGATAAGGAAACTCGTCAGCGATCCGGTGTACGATTCTTTCAGCCGCTTGACTACCGCATCGGCCGACGGTCTGGTCGCAATCTCGATCACGACGCTCCGTTTGTCGGACGGCATGTCGGTTAGAAAATCGGCTGTGACGTTGGGGAACTCCGCCACGCCGCCGGCGCGGTTCATCCGTCCGTGAAACCGCTTGCCCGCGTGGGCGGCGAAGTCCATCCATTCGGTAAACTCACCGGCTGCGGCGCGGGCGGACTTGTTCTTGTCCGCCCCGGCCGGCCAGACGCCTTTGGGCAGATACCACGGGCTCTTGTGGATGTATCCGCCCAGGCGGACGAACCAGGCGGTCTTCGCGGGTGAGAGGAGCTTGAAGCGGACGTACACTCCGTCCGCGGACTTAATCGCCTGGCCCGAAGCTATCGAAGCCGACAGGAACACGAGTAAAATGGCTGACTTTCGCATTTGATCTCCCGGTGACTCGGCGCATAAAAAGGGCCGACGGTGGGAATCGAACCCACAACCTCAGCTTTACGAAAGCTGTGCTCTACCGTTGAGCTACGTCGGCGGTTCACCAGTGCCTGTAGGTTACTATCGGGCATTCGAGTGACAAAGTTTATCGGCGTTGGACCGTCAAGTCAAGACCGCCTCAGCGGGCGGTTGTTGACACCCTCAGCTCGGGAGCGCTATACTCAAGGGACGCTAGTGGCAGCACCGCCGTACCTTGCCGGTCAGGAGCAACACTGTGAAGAAAACAATTCTCACCGCGCTGATCGTTTCAGTATGCGCGACGGTTTCGTCGCCCGGAGCGGCGGGAAGTCTCGATGTCCGGACCCGGCATCGCGACAAGAACGGACCGAAGGTGTCGCCGGCGAAATGGGAAGTCGCGAAAACGGCGATTGTCGTCTGCGACATGTGGGACAAGCACTGGTGCAAAGGGGCTACGCGCCGGGTGGCGGAGATGGCCGGGCACATGAACCGCACGATATCGGCCGCACGAAAACGCGGCGTGCTGATTATCCATGCCCCGAGCGGTTGCATGGACGCCTACAAAAACCATCCGGCGCGCAAACGCGCACAATCGGCCCCCAAGGCCGCCAAGATTCCGCCCTGGATCGCCGGATGGGCCGGCAAACTCGCCGGCGAAAAAGGAGCGGTCTGGCCGATCGACCAGTCCGACGGCGGTTGTGACTGCGAGCCAAAGTGCAGGTCCGCTCGTGCCTGGAAGCGCCAGATCGCCACGATCGAAATCGCCGACAGCGACGCGATAACCGATTCCGGCGTAGAAACGTGGAACCTGCTGAGCGCCCGCGGTATCGACAACGTGATCGTCATGGGCGTCCACACGAACATGTGCGTCATCGGGCGCCCGTTCGGCCTGAGGAACCTCAAGCGGGCCGGCAAGAACGTCGTGCTGATGCGCGATCTCACCGACACGATGTACAACTCGCGCCGCAAGCCTTACGTCTCGCACTTCAAAGGCACCGAATTAATTGTCAATTACATAGAAACCTATGTCTGCGGGACTATCACGTCGTCGGACATCACGGGCAAGGCGCCGTTTGCCTTCAAAATAACGCCCGGCCCTTCGACCCGCCCCGCGAAAATACCGGCCGCGGTGAAACTGACCGCCAATGTGATCGGTGTGGACATCGGCGGCGCCGGAGGCCCGATCGAGCCCGGTTGGGTCGCATGGACGCAAACCCGCGCGGTGCGACTTGGTGCGGGATTCGACAAGGACTTTATCGCCGAGTTGAACGCGGGACTCGACTGGCGCGACCGCGGCGACAAGAGCGGGGCGCCGCGATTTGAACGCGTGGTTCGCGACGGGTATAAGACAAGCGTC
Source organism: Phycisphaerae bacterium (assembly GCA_016782885.1). GTDB lineage: Bacteria > Planctomycetota > Phycisphaerae > SM23-33 > SM23-33 > BS750m-G57. The sequence continues at coordinate 40,922 of JADHXQ010000008.1, forward strand.
GATAACATCCGCCTGACTTTCAAGGGCCTGACCGCCGGCGGCTACCGCCTGGTGCTCTACAGTTGCGACCTGCTGTTGAATGAGTCACGAAACAAGGGCGAGTTCGACGTTATGGTGAATGGCAAGACGGTCCTTCGCAAACAGGGCAGCGTCCCGCGCGGGCGCGCCGACCATGCGGCCATGGCCCCGATAGCGCTGAAATCCGACGGCAAGGATATCGTCATCGAGTTCAGGCGCATCTCGGGAGAGATATGGATCAACGGTTTCGTGCTCGCCGGCGGCGGGGCGGGGGCTATGCCCATGCCCAAAGGCGGCGCCAGGGCCCGCGCGGTTACCCCGTCCCCCAACACCACAAAGCCCCAAGCCAATGTCGCGGCGCTTCGTCGCGCGATAACAGATCTGAGCGAGACGTTCGCCGCGCGGTATCCCAAAGGCGCCGAGTACCTCAAGCGTCTCGACGCCATCGTCGACGCCGCGGGCGAAGGGCGCAAGGCATTCGATGCGCTGCAGCGCGAGGCGCTATTGGCCAATCCTCTGCTGGACTTCGACAAACTGCTGGTCGTCAAGCGGCGACCGCATAAGAATGGCAGGCCCGGTAACCCCGACCTCGCCCGCGGATGGGATATAGGCTTCCCGCGAAGTTCCTTCGGTAAGAGCAGCCTCAGGCGCGGCGCGTTCGACAGCGAAATCGCGGTCCTCTCGCCGGTGGCTCCCGACGGTAAACTAAGCACGCTGTACCGCCCGGACAAACCCCTGTTCGTCGGCGATGTCGATCTCCATTTCGATGGCAGTCGCATGCTCTTCACCAAACGCGACGACAGGGAAAACTTCCAGATTTACGAGATCGGCGCCAAAGGCGGCGCCCCGCGCCAGGTCAGCCGCGGCGAACAGGCCGACGTACACAACCACGACGCGGTCTACCTGCCCAACGACGATATCATCTTCGCGTCGACCGCATGCTTCCAGGGCGTGCCCTGCAACAAGTCCAAAGTCGCGCTCCTGTACCGCATGAACGCGATGGGGCAAGGCGTACGACAGCTATGCTTCGACCAGGACCACAACTTCCATCCAGCCGTCCGGGAAGACGGGCGGGTGATGTACCTCCGGTGGGAATACTCCGACCTGCCCCACACCTTCAGCCGCATCATGTTCCAGATGAATCCCGACGGCACCAGGCAGATGGCGCTCTACGGGGGCAGCTCGTACTGGCCTAACGGAATCTACAGCGCCCGAGGGATCCCGGGCAGGCCGACAATGTTCGCGGGAATCGTCGCCGGACACCACGACTGCTATCGCTCCGGGGAACTGGTGCTCTTCGACGTCTCGCTAGGCCGCCGGGAAGCCGACGGCGTCGTCCAGCGAATCGGGGGATACGGACGGAAGGTCGAACCGCTCATCCAGGACAAGTTGACCTCGCGCACCTGGCCGAAATTCGCACATCCATACCCGCTCAGCGACAAGTATTTCCTGGCGACCTGCAAGCTCAACAGAACTTCGCCCTGGGACATCTACCTTGTCGATGTATTCGACAACATGCTCCGCCTGCACCACGCCGAGGGTTGGGGCCTGTTCGAACCGATCCCATTTCGAAAGACGCGCCGCCCCACGGTGATCCCCGACAAGGTTGATCTCAAACGCACCGACGCGACAGTGATGCTGGCGAATGTCTACATCGGACCGGGCCTGGCGGGAGTGCCCCGAGGCGCCATCAAACGCCTGCGCCTGGTCACGCTGCACTACTGCTACCAGGGACTCGGCGGGCAGTACGACCGCGTCGGACTCGACGGACCATGGGACGTCAAGCAGGTGCTCGGGACCGTACCGGTGGAAAGCGACGGATCGGCCGGTTTCCGCATACCGGCGAACGTGCCCATTTCCCTGCAACCGCTGGACGCCGAAGGCAAGGCCGTGCAACTCATGCGAAGTTGGCTCGTTGGGATGCCCGGCGAGGTGGTAAGTTGCGTCGGATGCCACGAACCGCCCAACACGGTTTCGCCCGCACGGGCGACGCTGGCGTCTCGCCGCAAACCATCGGAAATCACGCCGTTCTACGGACCGCGGCGGGGCTTTGACTTCGACCGCGAAATTCAGCCCGTGCTAGATGAGTACTGCCTGGCCTGTCACAACGGTCAGAAGCGGCGAGACGGAAAGACGATCCCCGACCTTCGCCTGGCCAGAGAGAGCAAGCATCGCGCGGGCCATTTCACGCCGTCTTACATGGCTCTCCGCCGCCTGGTCCGAACCCCCACGATGGAACCGGACATGCACATGCTCGCAACCGGCGATTTCCACGCCGACACCACCGAACTGGTCCAGATGCTCCGCCAGGGACACCACAACGTCAAACTCGACGGCGAAGCGTGGGATCGACTGATAACCTGGATAGACATCCAGGCGCCCGCACACGGAACGTGGCGGGAAATCGCCGGCGACAAACGCGTCCTGCACCAGGCCCACCGGCGCCGCAAACTGCTCAAACTCTACACCGGGCGCGACGACGACCCCGAGCCCGTCGCGAAGATACCCGCTCGCAATATCAAACCAATCGTCCCGGAAGACGAAGACGACTCGCCGCCGAAAAAAGTGATCTGTACGGTGAGACAAAAGGCGCCGGGTAAACCGCAGCGGTCGATCGATCTGGGCAAGGATCTGAAACTCGAACTGGTCGGCATACCGAGCGGCGAACTTGCGATCGGCGAGACGCGCATGACGATCGCAAAACCGTTCTGGATCGGTAAATTCGAGGTCACAAACAAACAATACGCCGCTTTCGACGCATCGCACGACAGCCGCATGGAACCGGGCGACGCGCTGCACTTCGAGGCGCCGGCGCGCGGTTTCGCCCTGAACTCGCCCAAACAACCGGTAGCGCGGGTATCGTGGAACCGAGCGGTTGCGTTCTGCAAGTGGCTGTCGAAGAAGAGCGGGCAAAAAGTCTCCCTGCCAACCGAAGCCCAGTGGGAATGGGCCTGCCGCGCCGGGACCGACACGCCGATGTGGTTCGGACGGTGCGACAACGACTTCGCCCCACACGCCAATCTCGCCGACGCCACGTTCAGGCGCATCGTGAATTACGGCGGATTCGACAAGGCCGCCAACGTCGTGCCCCCCTGGCGACCGGCCGATGACAAGGTCGACGACAAGTTCCGCGTCTCGTCTCCGGTGGGGCGGTTCAAGCCCAATCCCTGGGGCCTGCACGACATGCACGGCAACGTCGCAGAGTGGACCAGCAACCTCTACAAACCAGACGCCCCCGAACGTCGCGTAGTCCGCGGCGGATCCTGGTACGATCGGCCCAAACGCGCCACATCGGCCTTCCGCCTGGCGTACAAGCCGTGGCTCGGAGTCTACAACGTAGGTTTCCGCGTGGTGGTGGGAAACTAACGCATCCAAGCGTTGACACCGGTCGCAACGGGGCTCTATACTTGAGCGTCATTTTTCGGGGCGCCCAGGGTGGGTGCGCCGCAACCGGCTCATTAAGGAGAAACATTATGAACAAGTCATTACTCACGGCGCTTATTGGATCGTTATTCCTGGCGTTTACTTTGGCGGGATGCGGTGGGGAATCCGACACGCCGCCCGACAAACCGGACAACACGCAGAAGGGTGCGGCGGACGTCAAGCCCGCTGCGATACTGGCCCAGATACCGGCGGGGGCAAGCTACGTCATGACCGCAAGCGTCGACAAGACCATCGGCTCGGCGGAGATGTTCCTGATCGACATCGGCGTGGGACAGATGATGGGCATCGGCGTAAGCCGCCCCGGCGACGGACGCGGGCCCCGAAGCGAACTGCTGGACATGATCAAGAAGCAACTCAAGCTCGGCGAAGGTTTCGACTCCAAGGGCGGTGCGGCATTCGTCGTCCTCGACCCGAAGACTGTGGGACTTGATCTGGTCAAACTCATGGACCTGAGCCAAACCAAGAGCGCCGAACCCGCCGGCCCGCCCCCCGCGTCGAACCCCGAGGACATGATCGCCATAATCGCCCCCGGCAGGGTCGAGACGCTCTTTGCGGATGCCAAACCGACCAAAGAAGGCGACCTGACCGTCCTGAAACCGAACCGTAAAAAAATATACGCCGCCCAGAAGGGCACGTACGCGGTAATCAGCCCCAGCAGCGCCGCCGTCAAGGCGATCGTTGCGGCCGGGACCGGGAAAAACGCCGCGTCGGAACTCTCCAAAGACGAACTGGTGATGATCAACAGCAGCGATATCGCGATGCACGTTAACGTCGCGCCGTATCGACCGGTGGTCAAAAAACTGCTGGACGGGTTCAAAGAGCAACTCAAGACGCAGTTCGATCCGGCCACCGCGATGGGGTTCAATGTCTACCTGATGATGGGCGAAGCCCTGGTCGATCAGCTCGACGCGACTACTCTCGGCGTGAAAATGGGGCAAAACGGGCTTAATATCGACTCGATCTGCACCGCCAAATCCGGCAGCACGATGGCCAAAGTATTCGCCGCTGAATCCGACTCCGCCGGTGGCACCAAGCTGTTCGATTCGATTCCGTCGCTGCCATACGTCTTGGCGATGGGCATTGACGGGTGGATGGACAACGCTGCGATGCAGGCGGCGTCGATGGATTTCTCGAAGGCGTTCATGGGCGCGGGCTCGCCGTTCAAGCTGGACGAGAAAGACCTCGCCGCGATGGAGGCCATGCAGGCGAAAGTCGCCGACCAGATCACCAGCGCGCAGATGTCGATCGGCGCCGCTCCGGCGGGTAAGGGCATGGTGTCGCTGGCGTACGTAATCCACTGCAAGGATTCAGCCAAATACCGCGCAATCTTCCCCGAGAGCATCACCCTGACCAACAAGATGATGTCCGCAGCCCAAACGCAACCCAACGCCCCGAAGATATCTATGACCTACGCCAAGGACGCCGAGAAAGTCGGCGACCTGTCGGTCGACGCGCTCACCATCTCGCTAACCGGCATGCCTGGCGCGAAACCCGATGAACTGTCGGGTATCTTCAAAATGATCTTCGGTGAAGAGACTATCCGAATGCTGGTCGCCACGCCCGACGCCAAAACACTGGTGATGACGCTGGGCGGAACGACCGAAACCCTCAAGGAAACGCTCAAGGTCGCCGCCGGCAAGGGTCCGATCCCCGCAATGCCCGGAACCGTCCAGGCGATGCGGAACCTGCCGAAGAACTCCTCGATCGTAATGCTGTTTAACACCGCCAACCTGATGGACGTGATACGTACTGGCATGAAGAAAGCCGGCGCCACGCCCGAAGATATCGAAATAATACCGACTCTCAAATGCAAGACCCCCATCGCATTCGGAGCGAAGGCTAAAGGGGCGGCTCTGCATACAGGCTTCTTCGCGGCCAAAGCGATGATCGCCGAAGCCGTCCAGGCCGGGATGAAAGCGTACGCCAGCGCCAGGCAGGGCGCCATGGAAAACAGGCAGCGGGCCCTCGAAAGACAGCGCGAAATCGAGAGGCAGATGAAAGAGGCCGAAGGCGCCAAGAGCAAACCTTAAGGGGTCTGCTACCGCTAGAGTTCCCTGCCGATGGCCTGGGCGATGCGTTTCAGAGAACCTGTCAGCTTCGACAGGACCGCCGGGGTGAGGCATTGCGCTCCGTCGGACAGAGCGTGCTCGGGATCGGCGTGACATTCGATTATCAGGGCGTCGGCGCCGGCGGCGATCGCGGCGCGGCACATCGCGGGGACCAGGTGGGCGTGACCGGTGCCGTGGGACGGGTCGACAACCACCGGGAGGTGGCTTCGCTCGTTGAGTTCGGGCACTGCGGCCAGCGCAAGGGTGTTGCGGACGTATTTTTCGTAGGTGCGAATTCCCCGCTCGCACAGGATAACCTGCTCGTTGCCCGCGTTGATGATGTATTCGGCGGCGAGTAGAAACTCCTCCAACTGGGCCGATAGTCCGCGTTTCAGCAGAACCGGTTTTCCGACCTTGCCAACGGCCTCTAGCAGCGGGTAGTGCTGCATGTTACGAGCGCCTATTTGCAGCACATCAGCATGCTCAGCCACCACGTCAACGGTCTCCACGCCGACGACTTCCGTGACGATCGCCAGACCGGTGTTTCGCCCGGCTTCGGCGAGAATCTCGAGCCCCTCTTCCTGCATTCCCTGGAAGCTGTAAGGCGATGTTCTGGGCTTGTACGCCCCGCCGCGGAGGCCTATGGCGCCGGCGTCTTTTACGGCGTCGGCGATACGGAGGAGCTGGTCTCGGCTTTCCACGGCGCAAGGTCCGGCGATCAGGCCTACCTTGTTACCCCCCACCGGGAACTTCTCGGGACCGATCTCGATAGTCGTGCGAGTCTGCTTGACCTCGGTTGAGGCCATTTTGTACGGTGCGAGGATCGGCACGACGCGTTCAACCATCGGCGCGGTTTCGATCGCGCCCTTGTCGACGGCGCGCTTGTCGCCGATGCACGCGATGACCGTGCGGTCAGTACCGTATATGGGATGGTCCTTCAGACCGAATTCGCGCACCAGGTCGATAACGTGCTGTATCTGTTCATCGCTGGCGCCGGGTTTCATTACTATGACCATTGTGTTCGCACCTCAAGTGAGTTCGTTGACTTTGTTCATTTCGGCAAAAAGGGAGTGTCTCTACAGGAACTCGGCGCCAGGACCATACCGCCGAATCGCCGTTTGCGCGCCCGGGGAACTATTGCCTGGCCTGGATCTTCTCCAGACCGCCCATGTAGGGCCTCAGCGCCTCCGGAATGTTTATCGAACCGTCGGCGTTCTGGTTGAGTTCGAGCAGCGGGATCATGACGCGCGGGGATGCGATTACCGTGTTGTTGAGCGTGTGGCAGAATTGCACCTTGCCCTCTTCGTCACGGTAACGGATGTTCAGGCGGCGGGCCTGGAACTCGTGGAACCGGCTGGCTGAATGCGTCTCGCCGTAGCTGTCGCGGCTTGGCATCCACGTCTCGATGTCGAATTTCTGAACCTGCCCCTGCCCGAGGTCTCCGGTGCAGACGTTGACCACGCGATAGGGCAACTCCAGGGCCCGCATCACGTCCTCGGCGTTGGCGAGTATTTCCTGGTGATACTCGATCGACTGCTGCCGGTCGTTTGGGGCGATGATTACCTGCTCGACCTTGTCGAACGTGTGAATCCGGTACAGGCCCCGCGTGTCTTTGCCCGCCGCCCCCGCCTCTCGGCGGAAACACGTGCTGACCGCGATGTACTTCCTGGGCAGATCGACCGCATCGAGTATCTCGCCGCTGTGATACGCCGTCAGCGGAACTTCCGCCGTTCCCACCAGGCTCTTGGCGTCGCGCTCTGCGAGATACGCCTGGTCCCTGCCGAGGGGAAAATACCCCGTACCGTACATAACCTCCTCGTTGACCAGAACCGGAACGGTCATCAGTTGGTATCCCCTGGCGATCATCTGATCGATAGCCAGCCTCAACACCGCCTGGTGCATCAGCGCACCGGCGCCCTTGAGGATGAAGTTTCGCGTGCCGGCGAGTTTCACGCCGCGAGGAATGTCGATTATGTCCAGCTCTTCACCGAGTTGAACGTGGTCTTTGGGCTCGAAGTCAAACGAACGTATCTCGCCAACCTTGCGAATCTCGACGTTTTCGGTATCGTCCATACCTGTGGGCACGTCGTCGGCCGCCGGTTGGGCAACCAGCAGCATCAGCTCGTTGAGCCTGGGCTCGATCTGCTCGATCTGCTCATCGAGTTCGGCGATGGTCGTCTTGAGAGATTTGACGGACATTATAGCATCGACCTTGTCCTGCCCGGTCAACTCGGCAATCTGCTTTCCGGCTGCGTTCTGTTCGGTCCGTGCGTCCTGAAGTTGCTGGTTAAGACTCAGCAGTTCGCTGTCGGCCTGCAGGAGCGCGGGAATGTCGGCGGAGATGTTCTTGTCCCGGGCGGCCTTTATGTACTTGTCCGGGTCGGCGCGAATGAGTTTTATATCTATCATTGCAAGTTCCGATAGTTAAGACGAAATCGATAGCGTAGCCGAAACCAAGAGGATACAAAAAGACTTGGCCGTTGCCAATTACCAACTTACAAGTCTTTAATCTTGACAGCGACCGGTCTGTCGGCGACATTGCACCTACTTATTGCATAGCGATCCAATGAACTCCAAAGACAACAGACCGTTTAACAAGTTCATCAGGGCAATCCTGGGGCTCCTGCTGGCGTGGATAGTACCCGGCGCGGGGCACGCCTTTGTCGGGCGCCCGGGGCGTGGAATCATCATATTTATCGTCATCGGCGCCACATTCTGGTCCGGAATAGCCATCGGCGGTGTAATGACCGTAGACCACCAGGGACAAAAATGGTGGTTCGCCGCAGAAATGCTTACCGGCATCCACGGTCTGATCGGATGGCAGAGAGAAAGCAAGAAACTGCAAACGCTCAAGCACGAGATTCAGGTGGGCATGGCGGTGGAAAGGAACCAGCGCGAAATAAGAATCAGGGAAAAGCAGGACGAACATGCCAAATGCGAAAAAGAAATCGCCGAACTCGATCGCAGGATCAGGGCTGCAACGACAGGCGAGGAAAGAAAAGCACTGGAAAAAAGCCGTAAAGACAGCATCGACGCAATGAACGAGATCCGAGAAGCCTTGATCGGACAGCACTCACAACTGAACTCTCTTCACAGTGCTCATATCGAGAAAGTACTTGCCGAGAAAAAACTTGCGCTTGTTGCGCCAACGGCGACTGTGGCGCGAGTCTACGCGGGCGTCGCCGGACTGCTGAACCTCATGTGCATATTTGATGTGGTCATGCTCGCACTGATCGGGACCGTCGCGACCACTCCACCGTCAAACACAAAAGAGGACCGGTAATGATTGGTCAACTCTTCGTCAATCCTCAAATACTATCGTTCGACACGATCCCGTGGCTACTTCTACCGTTATGTGCTTCAGTAGCAGTGATTTACAAGACCATTCGAGTCCGCAGTCTCCGCCAGTTGCCCGCTCAGGCGGGCATACTGATTCTCTTTATGCTTGGTGGGCTTTTCGCGCTGGGCGCCGGACTGTGGGCAACCCATGAATACTGGCCATAAACCCCAACATAACCACTTCTGATTTAAGCGCTTACACATCACCCACAAAAAGATGTTTTCGGACTGTTTTTTTACCCTGCGCAGAGGAATTGTCGCATATAATTGAAGTAGACATGAGGGCCTTGCCTGTGTGCGTTTCCGATGCACCCCGGCCGGGAGGATTATATGGGTTACGAACGTATATTGCTGGATATGGAGATCCAGAAAGATTTCTTTTGCCGCTCGGGGAGGTTCTACAGTAAGACCAACTCCCAGGTGCTCAAACACGTCAAGGAATTGCTCAAATGGGCAAAGATCCAAAGCGTCCCGGTGATCAGCACGCTGCTCCGCGCGTCTCGCACTCCACCGAGCCATGAACACCCGCCCTACTGCATCGAGGGCACCGAAGGTGAATTAAGGGTCCCGCGAACAGTCCTGCCAAATCACGTCGCCTTCGGCACCAGAATGACTACCGACCTGCCGGAGTGTATTCTCGACCACTACCAGCAAGTCATCTTCGAGAAACGGAGCCTCGACATCCTGAGCAATCTTCGCGTCGAGCGACTCCTGACCCAGTTAAGCAAAAACACAACGTTCATACTCTGCGGGGCGGGTATCGCCGGAGGAATTGGTCAGGCGGCAATCACACTGCGAAGCCGGAAATTCGGCGTGATCCTCGCCGCCGACGCCGCCGCCGACCTCGGCGACCCCGGCACAGAGATGGCAAAGCGGAGAATGGCCGCCAAAGGGGTGATCTTCTGCCCAACGGCCGCCATTGTCGCCCCACCGGTCACCCCGAAGCGTAAAGGTTGTTTCCGCACCTCTCGCCGAACCACAACAGCACGCCGAAGATGATTGTATTTAACGCTTGGTGGAGACTTCCTCTTGCCACTAACTCCCTATTGTGATACCTCCATGGTATGAGCAATGAATCTACCGGCCCCTGGACGGTGCTTAAACTGCTGGACTGGACCAAAAAGTACTTCGCCGAGGCGGGCGTCGACGAGCCCCGCTTGTGTGCCGAAGTACTGCTCGCACACGTCCTGGGATGCCGGAGGATCGAACTCTACACGCGGTTTGACTACACGCCCGACCCGGAGCAGTTGGCAGCCTACAGGCAGCTCGTCAAGCGGGCGGCCGATCACGAGCCAACGGCATACCTGGTCGGTTCGCGGGAATTCTACTCGCTGAAGTTCAAGGTGACTCCCGACGTGCTGATACCACGCCCCGAGACCGAACAACTCGTCGCCGAAGCCGAAGCACACCTCAAGACGCTGAAGCGCCCGGGTCTGATGTGGGACATCTGCACCGGCAGCGGGTGCGTGGCGATAGCAACAGCGGTCCAAGTAGACGATCTCCACGTCCTGGCCACCGATATATGCCCCCGGGCGGTCGCACTGGCCCAAGCCAACGCCGAGGCACATAACGTGGCCTCGCGCCTCCGCTGCGGCGCGAGCGACCTGGCCGAGCTCCCCGACAATTGCAGCGACTTGACCGATCGGAAGTTCGATGTGATAACCGCCAATCCGCCCTACGTAGCCGACGGAGACACTGTGGGCGAATCAGTCGAACACGAACCCCGCGCCGCGCTTTACGCCGGCGCCGACGGTCTGGACTGCATCAGAAAACTCCTGCCGCAAGTCCCGCCGCTCCTGCAGGGCGGCGGTATCTTCGTCATGGAATTCGGCCTGGGGCAGCAAGACGCAATCGCCGCCCTCATCGCGGAAATCGACCAGTTTGACCAGCCGCGAATCCTCAAAGACCACCATGGAATCCAGCGAACCGCAGTCGCGGCGCACCGCTGACCGCCATCGAGCCAATTGCCAATCCGCCGCTACCAGGCCTATGTGGCCAGGCCACTTACATGCGATTTCCCGGCTAAGGATACGGATGCTCGTTGACAATCGATAGCTCAGATCGTATGACTGTGAATAATGGTTGTTCCGGGGCGCCTGTTATGCAGAAATACAGGCAGGATATCCCCAAGTTGGCAGTAGGGAGAGACTGACACATTATGGACTTCTTAAAACACTTCACAGAGAAACTCAAGGAGGCCTTTGACGCGTTCAGGAAAGATCCGATCCAATCTTTTCGCGTCAAGCTGCGGCGAGTCCGGGCGGAACAGATTCGTAACCTCCTATCCGATCCGGACGCCATGGACCTGGCTGTCTTCAACCGGGATATCTGGCCGGCCGAAAGCGAAACGTTGCACAGGACAGAATCTGTCACGGGTCTGAGTTTCAAAGACACACTTGCTCCCGACCGTGCAGCCCAGTTGGAACAGTGGTTGGATGCCGGCGAACTCGAATTCCATGGGAACTATGTCTGGGGTTCAGGGGCAAGTGTGTTCGGAGCAAAGTCGAAAGACACAGAGGAAGAGAAAACGAATCTCATCCGGCAAGCCGTGCGTGTACTGAACGATTCGACGCTCACACCGAGCCAAAAAGTAGAGGGGATTCTCAAAATCCCTGGCTTTGGTCCGAATATAGGCACCGGTCTGGTTATGCTGTTCCATCCCGATGAGTTCGCCATATACAATAAGCAGTCGAAGGGCGCACTGAGTCTTCTCGGCCACAGGACTGAACCGCTAGGTGAGTTTCAGAAGTCCGTTCGCAGCCTCCGGGACAGACTGGGGGCGACGGACTACTTGGAGTTGGACTGGTTCTTGTACCTAGTCAACCAGGAGCAGATCAAGATTGGCCGTCCCCCAAAGTTCTGGTGGGTCAACCAGGGGCAACGGTATGAGATTGAGCGAAATGAAGGCTCGATCTCAGCACCAACCCAGGCAAAGGACGGCAAGGTTCTCTACCACTGGGAGAATGTCTCCCGCATCTGCAAGGGAGATATCGTTCTTAGCTACTTCAATCGCAGAGTTGTCGCCGTATCCAAGGCGGTATCGCAACCGACGATAGAACGGCCTGCGGCCGGCGACAGCAGAGATGCCAGGAAACTGCATCGAGTAGGATTAAGCTTCCGCGATGTTTCTGATCCCGTTGCATTGGATATGATTCCCAAGGAACTGCGTATTGCCGAGGGCGGTCCCTTTAACAAGAACGGCGGCGTCAAACAGGGGTACTTGTTTGAACTCTCGAACGAATTCATCAAAGCATTGGCCGAGGCCGCTCCGGATCTCTACGCTCTGGTCAGATCCGTGCTGCAGGGCGATCATCCGAATAGCACTACCAACAAGATCCTCAGCACGTTTCTAACCCTTCTGGCCTCCGCCAAGGGCCTTGACGATCAGCAAGCAGCCGCGAATTGGCTTATGCAGCACGAGTGGGGAGAAATCCTGGTTTCGAGAATGGATTTCTATACGGGGTTGGGCGCCATACTCCGCAAAGATCCGGGGGATGTCAAAGGTTTTACCGATTGCCTGGCGGGCGACAATAGCACAGTCCTCAGCGGTAGCGTCATACTTCGAATTTGCATCAGGAGTTTCCTGGAGAATCCCCAGGCCCCCGGAATGCTTCGGGACTTCCTGGGGGATTGTTCCTCCCCGCCGACCGCGGAGGACGTGACGCAGTTCATCGACCGACTCGTGGAGTGCGCGTTCAAGAAAAAGGACGGTGGGGCGGTCACCGCAGATGCGGCTCTGTTCTGCAGCGCCATCCTCTCCGCGGTGTTCCCGAAGCATTTCGTCGATTACCGGCAAGGACGCTGGAAGGACTTTGCGGAAATGCTCGAACTGGGAGCATTCCCGAAGGCGAGTCCATACGGAGAGCAGTTGATCTGGGCTGGAAAAGCCGCCGGCAACCTGACCGCCACTGAAACGTTCAAGATGTACTTCACCGACGTCGAGCCGTATTGGATAGCAGCAGGTCTGGCTTACCTGTTAACTAAAGACGAGGAGCTCAAGGCTATGGTTCAACAAGCACGTAACGGTGATCCCAAACCACCGCAGCTTCCCAAAGTTGCCAAGAACCTGATTCTCTACGGGCCACCTGGAACGGGCAAGACGTATATCTCGATCCAGAAAGCAGTTGAAATATGCGACGGGACAGCTCCGAACGACAGGAAGGCCCTGGTCCAACGCTTCGGCAAACTGCAGGATGACGGCCGAATCGCTTTTGTGACATTCCACCAATCCTATGGCTACGAGGAATTCGTCGAGGGAATACAACCCGTGCTCTCAGAGGATGCGGGGGCTGACCTGGGATCTACTCAAGCAGGCGTGGTATATGAGTGTCGAGATGGTGTATTCAAGAGGATATGCTCCCTGGCCAAGGGCATTGTCTCAACAGCCAAAGGGGGTTCTGATCTCGACATCGAGGGTGTCCGAGTATGGAAAATGTCGTTGGGCAATACTCGTGACCCGAGCCAGGCATACATCTACGACGATTGCATCGAGAATAGCTACATCCTGTTGGGATATGGAGATGGTCTGGACTTCACAGGGTGCGATGACCGTGAAGCGGTAAAGGCCAAACTGCGGTCCGAATCTCCGGATATCAAGAACACTGACTACAACATCACTTCCGTAAATGCCTTCAAGAACGAAATGGCCGTGGGCGACCTCGTCATCGTCTCGGATGGCAACGCCAAATTCCGCGCCATCGGTCGTGTCACGGGGGAATATGAATTCTATAGATCAGAAGAATACGGTCAGAAGAGAGCTGTCGAGTGGCTTCTGGTATGCGATGAGAGCCTGCCGAGAGAGAAAATCATAACCAAAGCGTTCTCCCAGATGACGCTGTACGAACCCCGTCCGAGTGCATTGAAGATGGATGCCTTGAGGGAATTGCTTTCTGGGCAGGAGCAGGCATCTCCGGCCAATCACGTCCTGATCGTCGACGAGATCAATCGCGGAAACATATCCAAGATACTGGGCGAACTGATCACACTGCTTGAACCTGACAAGCGACTCGGCGGAGAAAATGAACTCAAAGTGACTTTGCCGTACTCGCGCGACGTATTCGGCGTTCCGTCCAATCTCTACATCATAGGGACAATGAACACGGCCGACCGTTCGATTGCATTCATGGATACCGCATTGCGGCGGCGTTTCGAGTTCCAGGAAATGATGCCGGATTTGAGCGTAATCCGAAACAACGTTGGAGAAGGCGGCAGTATCGCGGGCGTCAATGTCGCCGCACTGCTGGACAAAATCAACAAGCGAATCGAGCTCCTGTACGATCGTGACCACCAGATTGGACATTCCTACTTGATGAAGGCGGATTCCCTGAAAGACCTTCGGGACACATTCCTGGCTAACGTCATTCCGCTTCTCCAGGAATACTTTTACGGCGACTGGGAGAAGCGCTGTATCGTCCTGGGCTGCCCATACTCGCCCGAGACCGGAAGACCGATCACAGTGAATCAGCACCCAATCATAACGGCCGAACGATTGAATGCCGCCGAGTTGCCGGGGGTGAATGACGACTACGAGAATAGCCTCCGCTATGTCGTCAATCCAAGCTTCGTGAACGCCGGCGAAGATGCACTGGCGCCATTTTTCTCTGGGATAACGGCGAGCGGTAAGCAGAATCCCGAGCCCGTCGAGGAATCGCAGGAGTGAAGCGTATCTCCATACCGGAATTCGGCCGGATACCCCGGGCACAGCTCGGTGCGAAACTCCTCCAGCGATTGCAGGCGTTTGATGAGAAACATGCGCGAACCGATCAGGAGTGCGTTTTCGACTGGACCCACGTCAAGTACATACGGGCATTGAACTACGTTGGCGTGGTCCAGGTTCCGGGCCTGGTCATCGAAGTCCTCCCGAAGATTGACGATTCGCCGGAGGAAGAGTCGGGACCATTCCTCCGGGATGACGAACAGGCTCTCCGCGCCCAACACAATCTGCTCTACATGCTCTCTTTCACCCGAAAGATCCCGATTCGCGACAGGGACCTGGCCGGCCTGCGTCTTCAACGCCTGCCTTTACTCGAAGCCCTGATAATGATCTTCGCGGAACAACTGCTGGGCGAACTCGGCAAAGGACTGGATCGTTCATATGTCCACAGGGAGGAGAACGCCAGGTTCCTGAAAGGAAAATTGCTCCTTGCCAAGCATATTCGTTACAACTCCGCTCACAAAGAGCGTGTGTTCATCGGCTACGATGAGTTCATCCCGGACACGTGGTTGAACCGGATTCTCAAAGCCGCCTGTTACTATCTGCTGGGGACCGCCAGGTCCGCACGTACACAACGGCGCCTGCGTGAAGCGATGCTCTACTTTGCGGATGTTTCGGACCATCGGATCCGCGAGCACCACTTCGCGAAAGTGCATCTCAACAGGAACACGGAGCGGTTTTCATCTCTTTTGGGTTTTTGCAGGATCGTGTTGACACAATCCGCCCCCACACCGAGTTATGGCAAGACAAGGACATTCAGTCTGCTATTCCCGATGGAGACGCTCTTCGAGGAGTTCGTCGCGGAGTTCATCAGACGATACAGCGAGGATTTTGGCCTGCATCGCAGCATGCTGCACATCCAGGCCACCCGCAGAATAGAGTATTTGCTGCGAAATGACCAGGGGGCCAAGAAGTTCCAGTTGAAACCGGACATTATCATCGACTCTGCTCCGCGGCATACGAAGGTGATCATCGATACCAAGTGGAAACGGTTGAAGAGCGACAGGGAAGACGCCAGGAACGGAGTTTCACAGGCCGATCTTTATCAACTCTACGCATACGCCCACCGATATGATTCTCCGGACAATGTGCTGTTGTATCCCAAGGTGCGCGGCGTAACCGCCAAGGCATATAGCCTGGTCGGCGAGGATGAAAAACGCATCCGCATTGAATTTGTTGATCTGAATCGTGATCTACGCCGGGAGAAGAAGGTCTTTGGGGATGATTTGCGAAGAGTGATACATGGTTCGGGGAGTGCGTAGTCCTCGACAAGGGGAACCACGTCACCATGTCACAATCCGCACGGCTGTGACATAGGCGCACGCAGTCAAAGATATATCTACTATATCTCATGTGTCAATCCCGAGCGATTGCATACCAGCCGCTTAGGCGGTGTCTATGCACACGCTCATTGGCGAGTCTATCTGTCATGGGTCAGGGCGAACTTGTTGAAAACTGTGTACCAAATGTGACAGCGTGATGTGCTGATATGGGTAATCCGGTTGGCGGGTAATGACGCAAACCGAGTTTGGGACTATCCTGGGGTGTTGGTTTGTGGTATCCTGTGGGACTTGTCGGATTACGAAACAGTCAGAATACTACGCTGAAAGGACATAATCATGAAGATTGCTGTAATTGGTGGCGACGGGACAGGCCCGGAAGTTGTGGCTGAGGGGCTCAAGGTGCTCAAGATCGTTGCCGAAAAGGTCGGCTTTGAATATACCACCCAGGACTTTAACGTCAGCGGGGATCGTTACCTTGCGGCTGGGGGCGACCCCAACGCCGCGTCGATTCCGGTGATCTCGGATGAAGAGATCGCCGAGTTGGCGACGTTCGACGCGATTTACCTCGGAGCGGTCGGCCATCCGGACGTCGCCCCGGGCATTCTGGAAAAGGGACTGCTGCTCAAGGCGCGTTTCGAGTTGGATCAGTACATTAACCTCCGCCCGGTCACGCTTTATCCGGGCGTCGAAACGCCGCTTGCGGGCAAAACATCCGACGACATCGATTTTGTGGTGGTCCGCGAGAACACCGAAGGGCTTTACACGGGCATGGGCGGCGTGCAGTACAAGGGCACGCCCAACGAGGTGGCCACCCAGATCATGTGCAACACGCGCCAGGGCGTCGAGCGCGCGATCCGCTACGCGATGGACCTCTGCATGCGCCGCGACGACAAGAAGCAGATCACCCTGGTGGGCAAGACCAACGTGCTGACCTACGCCCACGACCTGTGGTTCCGCGCGTTCATGGAAATCGGCGAGGAATATCCCGAATTAACCAAGGACTACAACCACGTAGACGCATGCTGCATGTGGTTCGTCAAGAACCCCGAGTACTACGACACGATCGTGGTCTGCAACATGTTCGGCGACATCATCACCGACCTCGGCGCGATGATCCAGGGCGGTATGGGCGTCGCCGCCGGCGGAAATATCAATCCCAGCGGCGTGAGCATGTTCGAGCCCATCGGCGGATCGGCGCCTAAGTATACCGGGCAGAATGTTATCAATCCGATCGCGGCGATCGCGTCGCTGGCGATGCTGCTCCGCGAGACGGGCAATAACACCGGCGACGCCAAGCTCGTAGACGCGGGCAATCGCGTCGAGCAGGCGATCCGGTCGGTCACACCACAAATGAAAAGCCAGTCGGCCGGTCGGATGGGATTCTCGACCAGCGAAGTCGGCGACTTGATCGCCAAGACCGTCGCCGACGCCGAATAAGCCCCCGCCGCACAATACAAAACGCATCCCAAGAGACGCCCCGCCGCGGGCGTCTCTTCATTTGCGCGGAGTCAAAGGGAATTTCGCTGACATGTCACAATTGGTATACACGCTCCACCAGCGCCCCTTGAGCGTTGACCAACCAGTTCCGCTGCGCTGCCCGATGGCCCAATCGGGCTATCGGTCTGTCGCTGCCGCATTTACAACACACAACCTCCCGCCGATCCGACGCGGTCCAACCCGCGCGAGGCCCGCCGACGTGTCAAGACTGTGTACCTTCCGCCCGAGCTATGAACTGTGAATATCCACCATGGATTTCACCGTAAAACCTTGAATTACAAATGGTTAGAAGGATCTAATCCGCCCCGAAACATTTTTACATTGTCACTTGACACCGCGTGATATGTCACAGCACCTTAACTCCCGCCGTATCAGATGGTTACATCGCCAACATGGAGAGATGCGAGAAAATCTTGCGTTGTTGACGCAGCGGTGTGCCCCCCGAACTGCGAGCATTTGCGCTGCCTGACCCACCCCCGGCGCGGGTCACTTCAGTGGCCATGGAACAAAACACCCGGAACTCGGAACTCCATACAGACAGATACGCGGCGGGGCCGGATCTCATCCAGCCCCGCCGCGCGATGATGAGTGTCAGTTTGCTACTACCTCCGGCGTCTGCGAAGAGCGGCCAGACCGCCAAGGGCCAGCAGGCTCATCGTCGCCGGTTCGGGTATAACTTCTACGTTCGTCTCGAATGCGTCAAATCCGATGAAGGTTGGCTCGTCACCGACCCATGCTCCCCATGATTCAATATTGTAAGAGCCGGGATCTCCAGAGTTGACGGGCATGTACATGACCTTTCCGCTCACATTGATCCGGGACAATACATCCCGCTTCGTATCCCAATCCGACCTCAGGTCAAACGGAATGGTCTGCGTGTCCCATGATTCGCCGGCCGGGAGCGTGAAGCTTATTCCAAACAGATGACCGGCATCGCTATATGCATTGATTCCGAAACTTCCCTCCCAGTCGTAAAGGTATTCTGTGTCTGTTTCCGCATCGTATCCCCAGCGCTGCCCGGTCTGATACCGGTAAGCCGTTGTCACTTCAACATTGAGAATTCTGCCCGTAAAAGCCGACATGTCCACGTCCTGGTTGAAACTGACTCCATTGTTTGCGCTGCGAGAGGCCTGGCTGAAGAAATAGTGATCCCCTTCGTACGCCGCACTCGGGTCCTGGACTGCAATGAAGCGGTTGTCGTAAGTGTCCCAGCCTGTCAAATCGCCGGTTTCCGCCCCGGGATTCGTCATGGGGACGGATGTCCACCCAGCCGACGCGGCCGAACCCAAAACTGCAACAATTGCCGCCACACATACGATCTCAAATGTTTTCTTCATCGTCTCATCCTTTCAAAGTCAGGTTTCGTTCAGCGAGATTTCCGATAACTCGCTCCATGTTGGATAAATACGCAAAAACCGTATACAAAGCACTATTCAGAGTGTCTGGGCCTGCCGGTTACCGCCGCGGCGATACCGCGGCAGGAAGGTTTCCATCCTGTTGAACTCGTAGAGGTCTTCGGCCTGCCCCGCCAGACCGTCTATCTGCATATCGCGGCCGGAATTGCTCAAACTTCTCCGCAGGACGATCAATCGGGCCAGGGCGGGGGTCGTTGTCCCGACAACGCGCAAGAGATTGATGCGGACCGAACCAATACCACTGAGAGTTGCCGCCTCCCTGGCGATTTCGCATGCCCCTTCGTATGACAGGTAGTCGTAATCGCAGGTGATCAATGATGTTTCGCTTGCTACCATGTTTCTGTCCTTTCAAAACAGGGTCTTCTACAAGCGAATATGCGGTAACCCGCCCCATCTTGCGCAGGTGCGCAAAAAAACTTGGATAAAGGACGCTGAATGGCGCCACCCCTGGCGCACTTATCGTGGAAATGGGCGGAAAGCGCCTACTATTTGCCCTTATCGGCGCAGATCTTGCGGGCTCGGGCGAGCAGATCGGCGATGTCCCAGGCCACCCAGTCGGCCTCGATCAGCCTGGTGAACGCCGCATCGAGTTCCCCATACGAAAAGTTTGCAATCTTGCTGTCGTGATGCACGAGGGCGGCGGCGATCGCGGCGTAGTAAACGGTAATCGCGACCTCGCGCGACAGTTCGGGTCCGTCCTGTTTGGACAGATCCTTTGCGTACTGTTTAAGCGAAGTCAGTTCGGCAAGGTCAGTATCGGGATGCAGCAGCAGATCGCCTATCGCACGCCCCTGAATGTCAGGATGCGGTGCGCCCGCGTCGCCGGGGAGTGACGGACCGAGACCATCTGCCGACACGCCGGGCAATACCTCGCCCTCACCGGCGCCGGCGTCTGCGCCAATGGCCAGAATCTCCGCCAACTGCTCCGAACTGCCGCTTAATTCATGCTGATCGTCCACACTCGTGCTTCCTTCAATATCAATATGCCCAAAGAGTCACGATCTTGCGCCACTGCCGCCCAGAATCCTCATCAATTCCGCAATTTCAAGATCCACTTCCTCATCGCTGTCCACAAATCGCCGGACGTTCCGCCTGAGAATCGTCTGGAAGGTCCGCTTTACCGTGACGATCATGTTCGAGGCCGTGGACTCAGAGGCCACTCCCAACTCCGCACACAATTCACCCAGCGATCTGGGCGTAGTATTGTCCATAATCGGCGCCAAAACGCGCATGCGGAACATCTCCCAGTGGACCGCCCGCCCGCCGTCGCGACAATGCTGCTCGACTTCCCCCAGCACCTCGCCCAGCAGCGCCAACGCCCACTCGTGATCGAACGATTCGCCAGGCGTCCGCCCGTCGGATTGCAGTGAAGCCCGCATCGGATCGATCTCATCGAGCGGCGCCACTCCGCCGGCGGGACAGCGCTTCCGGGCTGATGCTTTTCGATGAACGCCCGCCACATAATTCTCCAGTGAGGTCACTATGAACGAGCGGAATCGCCCTTTGGTCTGGTCGGCCCGGTCGATGAGCTGCCTCCCGAGGACGACTTCCAGGAAGAACCCCTGGGTCAGGTCCTTTGCCTCCTGGTCGCCGCGTCCTTTGCGGCGGAGATAGCAATAGACCGGGCGCCAGTACCGCCCGAGCAATTTCCCCGTAAGCATCCGCCTGCGTTCCTCGTCGCCGGCCTGCACGCCGAATACAACGCTCCACTGCGTAGTGCAGAACCGCGAAGGACCCTCTCCCATATTTGTCCTGCCGCCTGATGGCATGGGTACTAACTTACGCGATAGTGGGGAATTGTCAATCGCTTTACGGGAAAACGGTGCGCGGGGAGTAACTTCTTCTTGCTCACCGCCCGGACGGTTTTGTGGTCGCGGGCTTTGTTGTCGGACGTGCTATCGGCTTGGCTCCTGGGGCGGCGGACACCTTGGCGGGGTCGTTTTTCCATCCGTATTTCGTTGCGAACTGAGACGGTGTGAGCATCTCCTGGCCGGCGCCGGTTACTACGACGTACAGCAGTTCTTTCTCCACGTCGACACCTTCTGAGACTGCGTAATGCCCGTCGGCGCTGATCGCCATACATCCGGTCGCGGGCAGCGGCATGTAAGTTCTCATCGGAAGACCCTCGGCGACATCCCAGATACGCAGCATCCTGTCGCAATGAGTCGCCAGCATTGATCCGTCAATCGAGAACGATACCGGCCGTACGTGCGTCGGATGACCAAAGAGTGTTCTGAGCCCGGACGATGGGGTATCCCACAGGTGGATGTAGCCTGTGCCCAGGGTGAAAGCAGATCCACCACCGCCACGTCTATCCCCCGCGGCCAGGAGGGCTCCATCGCGGGAAAGCACTGCAGAAGGATTGCCATTGATAAAGCTGATGGGGATATTGCGAGTCATCGCTCCTGATTCGATATCCCACAGTTCGGCGTTATCCCCTCGATTGCTCAAGACAGCAAGCACCTTGCCATCACCGGAACATGCGAAACCGGAGATGCCTTTTTCAGACGATGCTAACTCCTTGATGAGGCTACCCGATCGAGCGTCCCATATTCCCATGATGCTTTTGGGATCTTTCTTCATCAGCGAGATAATCCTGCGGCTGTCGGGCATCCATATCCCCGGCATATGTTGGTCAGGCGGACCCCCTTGTCCTGGAATGCCGGCAACTGCCTGCCCGGTCTCGGCGTCCCATACGAGTAGAGAACCGTGCATGTTCCTCACGCACACCAGCCGCCCGTCAGGCGATAAGGAAAGGCTGATTGCTCCTTCATCTTTCTTGCCATTGGGATAAGATTTCCAATCGCGCAGCGAACGGGTATCAAGAATGTGGAGCATCGGTTCGCTTCCCCACATAGCGGTATCGGCGAACGCAAGCAACTTCCCGTCAGGACTGTACGCCGCGCATAGGACCGTTTTTCGTCCGGGCTTGAATTCGCGGGAAAACTGAGGCGCCTCGCTGTGCCACAACCACATCGTCCCTGCTTTTTCGACCCTGCATCCAACAAGTGTGGCGCCCTTCATTTCCGGCGATGCAGCGCCTTGGGAAAGATAAGGTATTGGCTGGCTGATTTCCCAGATCGTCCGACCGGTCGCAGAGTCAATGAGTCCAACACCCACGTTCGAGTTCTTCCTGTTGCCCATTAGACCGCACCATCGCACAGCCAACGCCTTACCGTCCGGTGACCATATGTAAACATCGTTTTGGTCTTTGTAGGTCAGCCCGGGCTTGCCTACCGCCTTCCAGGTTTCAGTATCCAGAATGGTCGCCACTTTGTCTTTGTCGCGGAAGAGCAAACGCATTCCGTCCGGCGACCAGGCAAGCAACGCCTTAGTATAAATGTCGCTGCAGCAATCGATCTTGCGAATCATCTCCCATGATTCGGTGTTCAATATGGCGATAGCCGCCGCCGGGTTTTTTCCACCAGCCTCACCTCGGACAGCAAACATCTTTCCATCAGGCGACCAGGCAACAAGTTTTCTGTTGTCGCCCAGACGAGTCTCGAAGGACTTGAGGGTCTGACCCGAATGGATATTCCAAACGTAAGCGTTGTAACTTCCTCGCCTCCCCGCCGTGGCGAGCATTTTCCCATCGGGCGACCATTTCAGCAATCCAGCACCATTGTCACGATAGATAAGAAACCGGATGAATCGCCCGGATCGGACATCCCAGAGACCCACGCTGCGACCGGCCGTTGCAAGAGTCTTGCCGTCCGGCGAGAACGCCACTCCCATGACGGGTACTTCATGCCCGACAAGCGTGTGCAGGCGACGCCCCGATGAGAAATCCCAGATAATAGACGTCCCGTCCTTGCTTGCCGATGCCAGGAGACGGCTGTCCTTGGAAAATGACAGGTCGAACACCGTCCCGCGATGACCCACGAACATCCTGTCGAGCTTGCCCGTAGCAGCATCAAGTATCCGTATGGTTCCGGCCTCGCCGGTAGTGGCGATCCATCGCCCGTCCGGGCTGAACGCCATCGCCGTCTGCCTGCCGCGAAGTCGGCGGGTTTCCAGCGCCCAGAACTTAACGCCCTCGATCTTCGCCGGCCGGGGCGCCAGTGCGGTGAGATTCTCGCCGACATCCCAAGGCTCAAGCGGAACGCCGAGAGGCAGGCGAACCTGAAGATCCGAGACTGTATAGCAGGAA
This sequence comes from Phycisphaerae bacterium, assembly GCA_016782885.1. GTDB lineage: Bacteria > Planctomycetota > Phycisphaerae > SM23-33 > SM23-33 > BS750m-G57. The sequence continues at coordinate 63,829 of JADHXQ010000008.1, forward strand.
TCCTCGGTTGCAAGCGCTATGCGTCCCGGCACAATCCCCACCTTCTGCCAGTCATCGGGCGCGCGCAGCCTCCATTGCGGAGCGGAGAAGTTCAGGATCCTCTCCCCATCGAGATCAACCCTTACCCCCACCTGCCCGCGGCGGGTCCGAATAGACACGTCCAGCAGATATTCCCTGCCGTTTTGGACCGGCTCAATCGCGAATGCCTCTTCCAGATCAGACCCCCTCAAGCAGATTTCCTCAGATTTATCCCTTCGGTGTCCAAAGCCCAGTACAGCGCGAGTTCCGCTGACCGGCAGGACAATCTCCATTTTACCGCCTCCGGTCAGGCGTCGCAGCCGCAGGCGAAGGTCGTAGCTGCCTTCCAACTCGGTGGGAAAGATGATCTTCGAGTTATCTTTGGCATCGCTGACCAGACCTTGCGCCTCGCTTTTCCACTGACCTTCGATCACCTGCTCGGGCTTAACTTCCGCCGCCAGATTAACCCACTGACCCGGTTTGACCGGTATCCCCTTGCCGGAATCATCGACCAAGACGTGCCTGGGAGCCGGTTGGTCAGGTTTGGGGTTCGGGTTCGTCGGTGCGTCACCCGGGGAAAGAATCGCCCACAGACCAACACCGATAGCGGCCAGCGCCGCGAGAGCTATCGCGGCGATCAGGAGTTTGTTGGGCTCGGCCTTTCTTGCGACGGGGATTACGTCGGTTACAGTCTCATCTGCTCCGACCGCCGGCTGAGAAATGGAAACGCCGGGGAAATTCGCTGACTGCCCCAGCGGAGTCGGTTCGCCTTCCGTTCCCACCTGCAATGATTCGCCGGCGTCCAGCGACTCCGGCGCGGTTTCGCCCGCATCCCCGACAGGCTCGGGCGCGGCGGCGGGAATTCTCACTGTCACCAGACCGGCGAGATCGCACTTCTCGGCATCGGGCACTGCAGCGATGAGGGCGGCGATAACTTCGTCGGCAGACTGGTAGCGGTCTTCGGGCTTCTTTGCGACCATCCGGGCGAAGACGCCCTGCAACGCCTCGGGGATATTTTGGCACGTATCGCCCGAATCGCTCAACCGCGGGATCGGATGCTCGCGCTGGGCGATGAGTTTTTCCACCGGCGTGCTGCCGCCGTACGGCAGCTTGCCGGTAAGCAGGCGGTACATCGTGCAGCCAAGCGCGTAGATATCGCTGCGGTGGTCGGCGTCTTTGGCGTTGGCCGCGTGCTCCGGCGCCATGTACTCGATCGTGCCCATAAGGCGACCGGCCATCGTCAGCGAAACTTCGCTGCTGTGGGTGCCCTCTTCGGTGAACCGCGCCAGTCCCATGTCGAGGATCTTGACCGTCCCGTCGCGCCCCAGCAGGAGGTTCGCCGGCTTGATGTCGCGGTGGACAATGTTGCGGGCGTGAGCGTAGGCGAGCCCGCGTGCGGCCTGGATGGTGATATTTACGGCCTGGCCGGCGGTCAGGGCGCCCTTGGACTTTACGACCTGCGAGAGGTCCGGCCCGTCGACGTATTCCATCGCCAGGTACAGACCGTCGGCCGTTTCACCGGCGTCGTGGGCGGTGACGATGTTGGGATGGTTGAGAGCGGCGGCGGCTTTGACCTCGCGGGCGAAGCGCTGTGCGAGCCTGGGGTCCGCCGCCCGGACATTGTGCATGAGCTTGATCGCCACGACGCGGTCCATGAAACGGTGGCGGGCCCTGTAGACCTGACCCATCCCGCCGGCGCCGATCTCGTCGAGAACATGGTAGTCGCCGATCACCAGGGCGATAGTGTGTTTCCGGAGAACCGCGTCGGCCTGGAATTGAGTAAGCCTGCCGCCGGCGACGAGTTTTTCCGCGAAACTCTCAGCCGATCCCGATTCGACATCCATACCGAACGCGCCCAGACAGCGCGCGACGCTATCATCGGCCAGCAGGCCGCTACCAGTCAGTTCAGCCACAAACTCCCTGAGTGTAATTGCCATTTACTATCCGCACACCCAACATAAAAACAATGTAGAAGATATGTTACCCCGCAGGGCGGAGAAAGTAAACGACAGTGGTAATGGCGCTAAGAGCCACGGCAAACGGACGCCCGCCGCCAGGCGTTGCCATTACCGTTATTATCCGAGGTATCTGCGTGAATCCGCGGCAAATGTCGTTACCGGTGCCGTGGGGGTTCGCTTCTCGCAGATCCGCCGGCGGGACAATTGGGCGTCTCTTCATTTTCGCGAGGCGTTGGCGAGTTCGCGGACCCAGCAGCTTTTGCAGAGGCACTTGTCGCGGCCGCAGGTTCCGTTGATATCGCGGTACTTCCGCGGTTGGATCGCTGCGATTACCAGTTTGACCGCGTGCTTGTAGTCCGGATCGTCTTTGCTTTTGAATCCGCCGGAGATCTGTCCCCATCCGCCGGCGGATTCGGGCAGCGGGGCGTTTAGAAGGCGGCTGGCTTCGGGGCGACCGACGTTTACCAGGGCGGCGAACGGTTGGGCGGCCAGTTTCGCGCCGAAGCGCTGCGCCACCCACGCTCGCAGGGCTTTCTCACCGGTCGGGTCGGTCTGGCGGTCCTCGATCCGGTTGAACGAATAGTTACCGCAGTATTGGGCGTTCACGTCGAGCCAGTCGATTATGGGTGCGATGGTTTTGGCGTCGAACTTGACCTTTGCGTGCCCTTTCAGCAGCAGCGGAACGAGTTTCCCGGCGGGTGAGAAGTAGTCGTAGGGTCGCGTGGCGTGGGTCTCGGCTTTGAACTTGGCGGTCTTTATCAGACCGGGCGAGTTGCATATCGAGTTATACGATCGCGTGACCTTGAGTATCGCCGACTTCATCCAGCCTCTGGGCAATTTCGGTGTTTCGACCGTCCCGAGCAGATCGAGCTTTCCGTCGATCTTATCGAGTCCGTGACACCTGATGCAGTGTCTGTCGAGCACCGGCTGGACCGAACGCATGAAGCTGAATCCGTCGGCGTACGACGGATCGGGCGGCGCCGCGATCGCCACGGGCTTGCCCTTCATCGCCGTCGGCGAAGCCGGCGGGGCGCTGCCCTTCTGCTCGTGACAGCCGACGCAACTGCGAAACTCGCCCGGCTGGAGATAGACCAGCGTTCGCATGGACATCACAGCCATACCGTTTTTGTCGAGCGCCTGGAGCTGCAAAGGCTTGCCCGCCGGCGCGGTGAACATTACCGACCCGTTGGGTTTGACCGGGACCGTACCAAGGATCTTTTTGGCTACTTCGTGACGAACGAGGCTGGGCTGATTCTTCCAGACAGCCGGTTGGTTGACGATCTCGTTGATCCGCAGCGCCTTGATGTCGCCGTGCCTGATGAGCCTTTTCGGATCGTTCATGGTCTCGTAGACGTCCTGCACGGCGAATACGCCGGTGTTCGGAGCCCCCGGTTGCAGCGACGATGGGATCAGTCGCGGCGCTTTGGTCGGGCGGATCGGCGTGGGCGAGAAACACGAGGTCGCTGACTTGTAGATAAGCTCGCGACCGCCGAACGAATCGACCAGGTAAATCGCAAACGTATCGGCCGGGCGGCGTCCCTGGCCTGGCAGCACCTGCGGAGAATACGCCGCCAGGAACATTTCCTCCGTTATCGGCCAGGGCGTCGAGTAGCAACCCCGGATGTTCCGCGATTCGGCCTCGAAAAACGCTATCTCGGGCGTGATGCGCTTGATGGGCCTGCTCCCGTTTTCGCCGACAGCGGGGTCGATGCGAATAATGCATCCGGTCGAGAAGCTGTGGTGCCCGGTGGCAAGCGCGACGACCTTGGTCGAGTTGGGAATCGCAGCGGTCTCTGAGATCATCCACGGGCTTACGGTGTCGGCGCCGAAGAAATTCGCCTGCGTGGCTCCATCCGGGCGAGTGTACCAGAGCATGTGAAACATCGTCACGTTCCGGTTGATGTAGTCCCATCTCGTGTAGACCATCCGCCCGTCGGGCAGGACCACGGGGTCGGCCTCGTTGGCCTCGGCAAACGAAATCTGCCTCAGATTGCTGCCGTCTCTTTCGGCGCGGTGCAGCAGCAGGGAAGGGGTGTACCTGCCGTTATGACACCGCCCGAAGCCCTGCATGCGTGTCGATACGAACGCGATCCCGCCGTCGGGCAGGTAGCACGGGTCGTTATCCTCGATGAGGACGGTCCGGCGACCGTCCCAGCGGGCCATCGCGTCGGATGCGGTCCCGGTGATCTGCTTGACGCTCGAGGCGTCGACCGCCGCCTCGTAGATGAAATATCGACGAAGATCCTTCCTGCTTTGCGTGTGATCGCAGAAGGCGAAGACCATCCGCCTGGCGTCCCAGGAGAGCTTTGGTTTGTTGGTGGCGCCAACCGGCAGCTTGCCCTTCAACAGCACGATGGGCCTGGGATTGTCCTTCCACGATTCCAGGATCGTGATCCCCGGACCGGGGTTGCTATGGCGACCGAGATACTGATCGCAGTTGTGGCTGTAGCTGGGCGGAGGGGTCTGGTTGATCAGCAGGCGTT
>JADHXQ010000069.1 GCA_016782885.1 Phycisphaerae bacterium
ATTCAGTCTCCCGGGCGTGCATGACCCTGGCGCCGATTACAATTCTGGTCGCCAGCTTATACAGGTAAGGCGAATCCGGCGACCAGAGCGACGGATTGTCAACCCGCAGAGTTGGTTTCACCACAACCTGTTTGCCGGCGGGCATATGCACCTTCCGGCTGCACGAGGCGACCTCCCTGCCCCGCATGTCGACAACAGCGGACTCCATCACCGCGTCGCGATCGATCTCCGTGGCGTTATTCAACGCCGCTTCAACGGCAACGGTCGCTCTCCGGGCGGTTATCCCGGGCGTGGTGACAAAAATTCCCCATTGATCGAAATTGATCCTGTTCTTAACGGCCAGGGCGACATTCCCATACATTCCGCAACCGGGATACCACCGGGCATTGGGGGCTTTTTCGTTGTCGACGCGCACGGCCAGCGAGTTGGCGCCCGATTTCAGTTCATCGGTAATATCAAAGTAGAAGCTGATATACCCGTAAGGGCGCTGGCCCACATTCTTGCCGTTGACCCACACGCGGGTATTCATAAACGCGCCGTCGAACACGATAAGATACCGGCTGTCGGGATCGACGGACCCAATTTCAAAGCTGCTCCGGTACCACCCGACACCAGTGGGAAGGTATCCGCCCTGGCCGCCGGACGGATTGCCTCTGTCGTATGGCCCGAGTATTGACCAGTCATGCGGAACATCAACGGTCTCCCAGCCGGAATCATCAAAATCGCTCTCCGATGCACGGGGGAAGTCGGAAAGACTGAATTTCCAGCGGGCGGGCAGCTCGGGAGGTTTTACCGAACAACCGCTGAAAACAGCAGCGCACACAACCGGCAGCAAACACCTGGGCAGAATTTTCATGAGGTCTCTTTCAAAGGAACCGGGAATGTCCAAATTCACAACTGACCCGCCCCGCCTACGGCGGATATGTGACTTCGGCGGATCTCCGACGGTGTACGGCGAAGGCGGATTCCAGATTTTTAACCTGTAACCCACAACGTGGAACGTAAATGGCATTGTCGATTGTTGACGGGCAGAGGACAAGAAAAAAGCATTTGGGATACTACTCCGAGATGTCCGGCACGATGAACGGTTTGCGGTACTGTCCGCGGACGATTTGGTTGGCTTTATCGTTGCCCTTGATGCACTGCTTGTCGCGGTCGATCTCCAGCCACGGTCCGAGGGTGGCGCTGTTCGGATCGATTTTGTGCCCCTTCAACGTCGTCTGGAGGCGCTCGAACGCTTCGCCGAACCCGGGTATGCCCGCGATAGCGGCCTGCTGCTGCTTCACCGGGGCGACTTTGCCCGCCCGGTGCGAGATGTTGGCGGTATGGGTCGTGGACGTGGAAAGATAGCCTTCGGCGATCTCGGCGCGGAGGTGCTGGCGTTTACCGCTGCGGACGGCCTCGATGAAGTTGACGAAATGATTCGCCCCGCCCCTCCCGTGGAACGATTTGACCTGCTTGCCCTTGCGATCGAAGGCGATGCAGGTTTCGTGCGCCTGGTACGCCAGCGTAAGAATAATGCCTCCCTCGCACGTCACGATCAGACCGTACGGTCCGTGGCGCAGCATTCGGTCGGCCCGGGAGCCCTTGATGCTCTTGGGAAGCTTCAATCCGTCAACGAAGTTACGCGCCGTAACGTTGTAGATTTCGTGAATCACCGGTGCGGCGGGGAAATCGTAGCACATGATATGCGCGTTGGCCGTATCGCCGGCATCGTCCCACATGAACCGTCCGCCAATGCTCATCGTCCGCCGCGGCAGCGCGTTTTCGCCAAGCCACCAGCGGGCGACGTCCAGCTCGTGAACGCCCTGGTCCACTGTCTCGCCCCCGCCGGTGTTCCAATCGTAGCGGCAGTCGTACTGGAGGCGGTCGCGATAGATCGGCAGCTTCTTCGCCGGGCCGCACCACAGGTCGTAGTCTATGCTGTCGGGAATCTCCAAAGGTTGCTTGCGCTTCCCGATTGGCTTGCGCGGCTTGACGGCGAAACAGTTAATGCGCTTGATCTGGCCCAGGTGGCCCGCCCGGGTCCATTTGATTGCAGCCCGGACACCGGCGGCTGAACGATGCTGCGTCCCGCACTGGACGATGCGCTTGTATTTGCGGGCGGCGGCCACCATCTGGCGCCCCTCCCATATGTAATGCGAAAGCGGTTTCTCGACGTAGACGTGTTTCCCGGCCTGGCACGCCCAGATCGTTCCCAGCCCGTGCCAGTACACCTGTGTGGCGATAGAGACCGCGTCAATATCCTTGCAGTTGAGGAGATCGCGCATGTCGGTGTATTTGTCCGCGTCGCGTTTGAACCACCTCTTGATGCTCCCAGCCGCACCGTTGAGGCGGCCCCGGTCCGGATCGCAGAGGGCGACCACGTCAACGCCGTCCTGATTGCCCAGTGCGGTGGCATGAGAGTGCGAACCGCGCCCGCCCAGGCCGATTATGCCCACGCGGATCGTGTCACCGGCGCCGAAGGCGCGCGACGGGACGAACATCGGTAAACCGACCGCAACCGCAGCAACTGCCGATGAGCGTTTTACAAATTGCCTGCGTGTGATTGACATGCGGGGCTCCTTGTTCCTGATGCACAAGACTTCAGTGTCCCTTCATCTCGACGGGACGTCAACGACTTTCATGATGCACGGACCCGGAGACGACAGTAGCATCCCTGGACAGGCAGCAGCACGCAGCGACGGGTCGAGAATGTCCAATCCGCACAACTATAGGATCTTCGACATCCAACACGAAGTATCCAATGACCAAGTGGACGGCCAGAGGCCGGTTATCAGTTGTCAGTAATCCCGCCTCCGGCGAATCTCCGACCGTGGCAAAAAGCCGTCGCCGTGGCCGTAACATTTCCGTGACTTCCGTGACTTCCGTGGTAGAAAAAATCCGTCGTCGTTGCTGTGGCCGTTGCAATATCTCGCGCCGCGTACTGCGCGAGTTGCATCGACGAGACATTACGGGCTATAATCGTCTTGAACAGTTACGGAGAGATCGCAATGTCCAAACGCGCCATACAATACCCGGAAACGGCGAATACAAGTGGGGCGTTCCCCGATTTCTCAACGGTGTCGCGGAGGGAGTTCCTGCGGACCGGCGCTGCGCTGATCGCGTCCGGTGCGGGCGTTGGGACCCTTGCCGGCGCCCGCGACGCCCGGGACGGTATTTCGATCGGCATCTTCACCGATTCGCACTACGCCGGGCGTGACCGCCGCGGTAATCGCTGCTACCGCGACTCGAGCGCCAAGCTGACCGGGTTTGTCGCGGCGATGAACGCCGCGAAGCCCGACTTTGCTATTGTACTGGGCGATTTCGTGGACAAGGGGAAGACCATCCAGACCGAGACGGCGTACCTCAAGCACATCGAAGGCGTCTTCAGCAAGTTCAAGGGCCCGCGCCATCACGTGATCGGAAACCACGACGTGGCCACGCTCACCAAGGCCCAATTTGTGGACGCCGCGGGCATGCCCGGGCCCAATTACTCCTTCGACTCCGGACCGATCCACTGCATCGTGCTCGACGCGAACTACAGGAAGGACTTCACGCCCTACAATGCCGGGAACTTCAACTGGACGCAAACGTATGTCCCGCCGGACGAATTGAAGTGGCTGGAGACCGATCTCAAAAAAACCGCCGGGAAGACCGTGGTCTTCATCCACCAGCCGCTCGACGACGAAAAAGGCGCCCACGGCGTGAAGAACGCACCCGAGGCCCGCCGGATCCTGGAACGGTCCGGAAAAGTCCAAGCCGTCTTCCAGGGACACAACCACAAAGGCGCCTATCACCGCATCAACGGCATACATTACTTCACCATGAAAGCCATGGTCGAGGGACCCGGGCTGAAGAACAACTCCTACGCGCTGGCCCGGATCTCAGCCAGGGGCGTCGCGGTCAAAGGCTTCGTCAAACAGCCCGATTGCCCCCCCTCGTTGCGCGCGACCACCGCGCCGGCCGCCAAAAAGTAGCCAACCGCAAATTCATCCGGGATTATCGAAAGTCCGCCTCTTGACGTTATCCAATAACCAAGTGAACGGACAGAGGCCCGTTATCAGTTGCCAGGGACCCCGCCGTTCCACTGCCGCAGGTCCGCCGTGTCGCAGTCGCAGATCCGCCGTAGGCGCAGCGGAACAGTCGTGGGATGGGACGGTAAATAGTTGAGTATGGCGTGCCCGGAATTCGGAAATCAGTTTTGATAAATGACCACGACCAATGGCTTCTTCACCGCGGAGAGCACGTCAGTTAAAAAGAAGGAGCGTGTGTAGTATCTCGATCGTCGGCCCGACACCTGGGCGGTCATGGATTGAGCGATACGTCCAGGCCAACTCAGGTGTAATCTGCTGCGGAGCCCACTGTCCGGATCCAGTGACGCGTAGCTTTGCGGTCTTTTTGCCCATGGCCTTTTCTATCTTTTTCGCCCAATCATCGGGCGTGTCTTTTTGCACATACCCGATCATTCCCGCGATATTGTCTTTGCGTGCGTATCTTCCATCGAGAATACACTGAATGCCATCAACGCCAAGGTAAACTCCAACGCTGTGATTTGGACCCAGGCGTTTGGCTTCAAATCGCATACGTGAGCGGGGGCTGGTTTGTGAGCTATCGATTCGGATATCCAGCCGAAGTCGCCGCTTACCCGTGCGCTTATCATCATGTATTGGTGGATCTTCGTGAATATTGAACGAGCGTGTCCATCGTGGCGCTTTCGCGTCATCAAGAAAAGCGTCTATGGCTTTCACCAGTTTCCCGGTTATGTGTTCTTCCTCAGAAAATGTAAAATCAGACGGGGTCATTGCCGCGTACCCCTGCCCGAGTAGTTGGTGTACGCGTTTGACGAACACCTGCGCATACGAAGAACCGTTCGCTGATGCGCCAGCCGGCTGGTAATCGGATTTGCCCCTCAAGCCTCATCCCTCCGTGCCATGGACTCAGAAATAATATCCATTGCATCAAGTCGCGCCTGGCTTCGTGTCCAATGGAATCGCTGCATCGGCTTCAGGATATAGGTTCGACTGCCGTCATAAATCCGCAGATTCCGGTCGAAGTAAACCCACTGGCTTCTCTTCTGGCGGATATGCTGTCTGAATGCTTCCAGGTTCATCGCATCAGCAGAATCGGCTTTCTCAATAAACACATGGCCCTTCGTCGCGTTATCGGCAAGAACCATGCAAACCATAGCAGAGTGAGCATCATAGATAATATGCACATCATGCTTACCAGGCAGCACGCCGCAAATATAATCGTCCAATTCCTTTCGAAGGGCCGAACCGTACGCCTTCAAATCTTTCTTTTTCGGTGGTCCCACCGCCCTTACGCCAAGTTTACCGTCAGCAAGATCAAGCCGAACATGCATAAGGTCTTCAACAAGTGCATGCTCGTCGGGGGCTAGCTCCAGGCTTCTGTAGACCAGATCATTCAATTCTCTCATCAGATCGTCGCCAAGCACGGGGCCATGAGGCACGGTCTCGATACCATCATCCTTCCAGAGCACGTTGTCCCGGTATGCCTCAAGCGTGGCTTCAACAAGCCTGTCATGTAAGCTGGCCCATGCCTCTAGTTCGTTTGCGCCCAGTTCCATCAAAGGCGTTGGAATTCTGCGAAGGGCCCTCAGTGTGGACCTATCCCGCTCGATCCCGAGTTGTGTTGATGCAAAAAACTCGAAGTAGAATGCAAAATCTGAACTGAGAAAAAGGGAAAGGGCTTTCAGGATATCCCCATTCCCTGATGGGCTGGAAACGCCTATCTGTCGCGATGGTACGACAAAAAACTGATCAGAATAGACTGCGAAGTTCCTCGCCGCACTTACGAGAACATGAGGTGGTTGGCACACAGAGAAGGGAAGCTTTGCACGACCCTTTCGAATATGAGTATGCTCGTCCGGCACAGGCTCCATAACTTGCGTGGGTAAAGCAAAGAAATTCCGCATCCCCTTCAACGCCTTTACATTGACCGTGTTAGGTTCGGATGGTAGCTCAACGGGCTCTACGTCCTCGTCCACTTCCCCAGTTCGCAGCTGAAGGCCTTCAGATATAATGAACAGTCCATCTTTCTCCATCTCACCGATCGTCTTGAACCGTCGTTGCAGTAAGCGTAAGAGTTTCGCATCATAGTGGGATCCCCAAAAAGCCACCTTCCAGGGCAAGCCTTCCCCGCTGGCTACATTCGACAGAGGAACATCGCGAATCTCGCTTGCGTTGAGCAGAATGCTCCAACTCTCATTGTGTTTGCCTGATACGTCCGGCCTGGTTGCTTCTTGATTCGCCACAAGAGGCGAGTAGGTGCGTATTGATTCGGGCTCGTCGAGATTGTCGTCTTGTTGGGATCGGGGATGGTAGAAGAATGCCGCCGCGGGTGCGATAAACCGGCCCGCGGATATGACCCTGCGCAGGTTTGAAAAATTGACTATAGTATTAACCGACATCTCCTGCAAGAACCGTGAGCGAAAGCATTTCGCAGCCTCCTCAAAAAGTGTCATCGCGGGCATGAATAGCGCAACCTCGCCATCATCGCCTACGTACTCAGCAACGCGCCAGGCGAATGCTCGCGCCATTTGTTGGTTCCCCACAGGACGGTGCTTCTTCTCAGTTTTCATCCACGCAAGAACGGGTTTGTCCTCTTCTCGGATATTACCTTTTTTCAGTTGCTTCCAAGGGGGATTGCCCAAGACCCAGTCCGCCTTCTTGCGGGCAAATATTTGCTGCCAATCGCCATCATCATCAAAGAAATTACCCTGAAATATATTATTGCACAGGTCCGGCAATTTGGGCTTCCGTCCCGGTCTACCAGTAAGTAAGTCGGGCGGATTGACGTAATCGAGCAAAGTGAGAACCAGGCTCAGTCGTGTCACATTGCAGGCGTCCGCATCGGTGTCCAGCCCATAAATATGCCCTTCAAGAAGCTTCCTTAGAGCAATCGGGCTGGCGTAACCCTCACTCGGTGGAAACTCCCGCTCGATCAACCGCCTGAACGCCTGAACAAGAAAAGCTCCGGAACCGCAGGCCGGGTCAAAAACCCTCATGCCTCGTTTCAGCGGGCGGTGTTCTTCTATCTCCGAGAGCATCAGGTTTACCACGGGGATCGGCGTATAGTATGCGCCGGCGTCACGTCCTCTGCTTTTCTTTTCTTCTTTTCCAGGCGAATGCAAAAACTGCTCGTAAACGGTCGACAAGACCTCGATGGGTATGTATGAAAAATCGTATGCTTCAAACTCAAGGTGAAGTTGCCAGTGCTTGTCGTCAAAAGGTTGATCTCCACCGAACGTTGCGGCAACACGGGACACGTATTTGTCGTCTGGCGCACGACCCTTGGAGAAGTCTATTGGGAAAATTCTTCCGTTCAACCAGTCATCGAGTTCGCGGGAAAGGGCTTTCAGGCCGCCGGTGCTCGCATCACGACCAAAGACATCTTCCGGCCGGATTTTGAATTCTGCTAATCGTTCATCTGACAAGATGTTGCGATGACGCAAGTAGTGAAGATAAACATACTTTCCGATCAAGGCATGACAAACATCTCTTTGGAGCCCATCCTTCTGCAGCCACTTATCTAATTTACTAAGACTATCAAGCAGCTTCCAATCCACTCGGTGTTCCGGGCGGACAAATTGACCCCATTCTCGCCAGATTTTTCCCGAGTCCACTGCCGAAGCGCTCAGGGACTCGGCGATCATTTCGAGATCAGCGCTCGCGAACTTCTTCTCTATAGTCCTGATACTGGGCGGTGCTTTACGATGGCCCTGGCGGCAGAAGCCTGGATACAAGCGAACAGTTTCCGGGCTGTTTACGATGAGAAACGGAACACTGTCCTGGTTCCATACCAGACGGTGCGCTTTCTTTGCGTCAGACTCAGATTTGACGTCACAAACGTAGACAATTGGTATTGCGGCGCCCGGTCCCTTCAGGGAGTATACGCCCTGAAGGTGGCAAGGCTTCCGGGCGGCCTTGCGAAAGAGATGCCCATAGTCCACAACACGGTCGAAATCGCCTCGGTCCTGGGACAGGTAATTGTCGGAGTCGGCATACCCCAGTTTGTCGAGAAGTTCAGCGACTGTCATCCATGATCTCCCGCCCACGACCATCGCAGGCTGCATCGTAATCTTATCTTATCACCAAGTGAAGTCAACGCAGTTTTCTGTTGCGACATCCATTGCTACGGCACAAGGCTATAATCCGGGTTCCACAGTACAGCATTCTTGAATCCATCTACCTACCGTCGCATTTACAGATTGTTGGTTTGGTTACCGTTGACGGTGCTGGGGCGACGGGAGCGACAGGAAGTGTGAGTTCCGCCGCCTTACGTACTTACCTCCAGTGCCTGCACGAAACGTGCTGCTTGCGTATTGTGGTCTTTGAATTGGGGGGCACTGCGCCCTTCGACGGAGCTCAGGACAGGCGAGATAGTAGAGATGTAGAAAGTAGTAAGGAGACAGACGGGGGACGGCGGCGGCGAATATCCAGCAGCCAGCAAGGAATCTCCAATAACCAAGTGAACGGACAGAGGTCGGTTATCAGTTGTCAGTGATCCCGCCGGAGGCGGGCCTGATCCACATGCAGTGTCCGCCGCCGGGCGCCATTCGCGCTTCGATTGTATCGGCGCTTGTCGCTTTGCCTTTCCGCACCCGGTAGCTCTCGCGATTTTTGATGTAGTGCGATTCGAGTGCGTCTTCGTAGAATGTGATGTCGTATTTCGTGTCCGCTTTCAGGAAATCAAGAGGTATCTTAAGACTACCGCCTTTTTCGTTGATTACGCTTCCGACAAACCACTGGTTATTACCGCGCCTGGCGGTGGTGATGTGTTCGCCGATCCTGCTGTTGATCACTCGCGACTCGTCCCAGGTGCCCGGCATCTGTCGTATAAACTCGAACAGGTCCGCTTTCTTTTCGTATTCCTCAGGTGCGTCGGGCAGGACGATCAGCCCGCTGAAGATCACCAGCGTCCGGGCTGTCTCGGATACGACGGTTGAGTTATAGGAGTTCTTTTTGCGAGGCCCTTTTTGGCGCTGTCCCCTGTTGATACCATCCAGGCCGTACGCGCCGTTGTTCTGGTCGAGAGGCCCCGACAGAGCGTTGATCATCGCCGTTTTCAGGAACGCCTTCGGCGAGAAAGCGCGCCGGGCGTCCTGCTGGGCATGACAGAACTCGCGGGTGACGAAGTTCGGCAGGGTCCGGTTAATACCGGTCATCGGGCAAGGCCCGTCATGGAAGTCTATCAGAAGGCGGTTTTTTGCGGACTGTTCAACCGCCATACGCGTAAAACCCGCGTTGTTTCCCATGAATCCATACTTGATTCCCGCGGCGCCCAGCACCTTGTATGAGGCGTTGGGCACCAGCGACTGCGTGGAGTCCCTGATAACAACGCGATCGTTCCATGTTAACGAATAGCTCAGGCGCGATTCCGTGCAGACGAGTTTGACACTGACCTTACCGTCGGGAGATGAAACAACATACCCCGCCCCCGCGGCTTGGAAACCGGAACAGAATACGACAGCAATAAGAGGCAAAACGAGATGGTTTCGCTGCGCACGGATATTCATATCAAAACACTCCTGTTCCTGCAGCCAATGTCGCGGATCGGGCGCGGTTATTTGCCGCCGCGCGGGTCCGGTTTGTTTGCTGTTTCCTTTCCGGTCGTTTCGGCTGAACCGTGCGGTGCGAAGTGAGCCTTTACTCCGAACTGCATTTTCCCCGTTCCGCCTTCGTGGGCGCCAAGGTCCGGCCGGTTCCCGTTGATTTCCTCGCAGAAATTCGGGATGACCACCGCGGAATCCACCCCCTTCCCGCCGGGCGCCAGTTGGAACATGCCCGCTTTAGTCTCCGGATCAAAGCCCGCCCCTTTTATGTACTTCGGCGGGCCTTTCAGACCGTGTTTTTCGTGATTGTCGGGAACTGCCGCGGATGTGAGGTCACGATCGAAGTCGTTGTCAACATGGCGGCGGCTGACGGCGATACTGCGGCGTTCGCCCTTGCGGACATGGAGAATATTGTTCCTGGTGGTGCAGTGCTTTATGATTCTGCCGCCGCCGCCGAGCCCTCCTGCGCCGCTGTTGTTTTCCTGGAAAATCGTGTTGTTGAAGATGTACATGTGGCCCGTCATCCATTTTTCGCCGCCCGCGTAGCCCATCTTGATGAATGGCCCGTGTGTCATGTCCCAACTGCTGCCCGGCGGGCTGTAGGAGCGTCCCGAAACGTTTCGCCAGACGTAGAGCGGCCCGATGGAAACCGCCGCGTTGGCTATGGGGATGAGCACGTCCTCGATGTAGTTGTTCCATATCCGCACGTTCTGATCGCCGCCCTCGGCTTCGATACCGTCATCCCAGCAGTTGGCGATGTAGTTGCAGTAGATGTCGCTGTCGGCGCCGGGGAACCCCCGGTATCCGCCGTTGTATCCCGCGCCCATGGCGTCGTTGAAGTAATGGTTCTTGTCCGACCAGCACTCGTTGTACCGGATAACGTGGTTGCCCGCGGACTCCCAGAAGACAATTGTCTGCGGCCCCCTGGGGTGGGCCGATCCGCGGTGTTTCTCCGCCCAACTGTTGGTGTCCCACGAGGGATGGTGCATCCTGCAGCGCTGGATGACGACGGCGCGGAGGGGCTTGCTGTTGCTGAAGACGCAGGCCTGGTAGTTCTTGCCCCAACCGGTCTCGCTCTCGCTGCCCCACTTGCTGATGTCGCAGTCCTCGATGATGATATGGTGACCGCTGAAGAGCCGGATCCCGTGTTCTTTCACGTTCTTTACGGTGAAACCGCGGAGGATGACGTAGCTCGCGCGGACGGCGATACCGACGTCTTCTTCGTTACCGGTATCGATCGTGCAGCCCCTCCCGTCGTACAGAACGTAGGCGCCCGGCCTTCCGGATTGGTCCGCGGTGAGCGTGGTGTCGCGGTCCGAAACCTTCACCACGGATTTCACGGGGAATTTCTCGCGCCAGGTGGTCCCCCGGCATTCGGTTCGCCGGCCGGTCCCCTCGAGCGTCAGGGCGATCTCGTAGGTCGCTCCCGGCGTCAGGTTCACGAGGCTGCCGCGGTAGTCGGCTTTGCATTCGGGGGTGTCGACCGGGTGGTAGCGCAGCGGAAGGCCCGTGCGCCACCGCTTGTGGCCGCTCCGGCGATACCTGACCAGCACTTTGTGCTTCGCGCCGCCTTCCGCCGGCGACCAGTAGATACCGATACAGTGGAACGTCGGAACCAGAAAGGCCCGGCCCTCGTCCCGGGCGTGCGGATTCTCCGCGGCGGCGGGCAGGGCAAGTGCTGCAATGACGGCGAAAATCGCCGCGTGTATCGCGTTTCCATGCATGATGTCTTCCTCAATCGGTAAGCGTCCTGCCGGCAACTGCGAACGTAAAGGGTAAAACGCTGTTGCACTAAGCCGCGCGGTCAAGGCGCCCGAATGTTGTGCGTTACCCCTGACTCATGCGGCCGGCGACATCCATGGGGATTATATGGATCGATTCGTCGGTATCCAACTGTTTCGTCGCGGAATAGCAATGTAATTCCGGACACAATACAAGACGATTATTTATTGTTCCATGCCAGTGGCATAACAACCTGCCGCATAGCGAGTTAACTGCCTGTGACATATCACGCGGCGTCAAATGGATTTGTGAGAAAACCTCCGGGCGGATCGTGTTGATGTAACCGTCTGTGGTGACAGCGGTTATAGCACAATACGGGGTGGCCGTTTACGTTTTGTACCTCTGGGCGGAGGTTCCCGCTTTTGGCGCCGCGGCCGGGCCGGGACGCTGCGAGTTATGACGGATCGGCGAACGGTAATATGTTATAAGCGTTTACGCCCCAGCCTGATAGATTGGTTGCGCCAGCGTGCCGCGCAGCCGGAATGGCTGGTCCGCAGTCCGCGATGAGCGGGCGGAAGGTGTGAACCATTTGTGACATGTCAGCGAAATTGCTTGCGCCTATCGGCTTGGCGGCTCCACGCCAAGCAGGTGGCGGACGAAGTAGTCGCGGCGTCTGCGCCGGCCGTACTTGTCGTCCAAGCCGTGCCCGTAACCGGGGAAGATGAGCATGTCGAAGTCTTTGTCGGCCTTGATCAGCGCGTTTACCAGTTGCATCGTCGATGCCGGGTCGACGTTGTTGTCCATCTCGCCGGCCATCAGCAGCAGTTTGCCCTTGAGCTTGTGGGCGTCGGTGGCGTTGGACTGTTTGGCGTAGTGTGGTCCGACGGGCCAGCCCATCCACAGCTCGTTCCACCAGATCTTGTCCATTCGGTTATCGTGGCAGCCGGAGTTTGCGACGCCGACCTTGTAGAAGTCCGGGTAGTCGAGCATGGCGCGGACGGTGTTCTGCCCGCCGGCCGATCCGCCGTAAATGCCCATCCGCTTGATGTCCATCCACGGATACTTTTTGGCGGCCGCCCGGATCCACAGGACGCGATCGGGCAGGCCCGCGTCGGCGAGGTTCTTCCAGCAGACATCGTGGAATGCCTTTGAGCGCTTTGACGTGCCCATGGCGTCGATCTGGACAACGATAAAGCCGATCTCCGCCATCGCCTGGGACCAGTAGTACGCCGAGAAATCCTTGGGCACGTACGAGCCCTGCGGACCGGCGTAGATCTTCTCGATCACCGCGTACTTCTTCGACGCGTCAAACGTGGTGGGGCGGTAGATCGCGCCCCAGATATCGGTCTTTCCGTCGCGCCCTTTAGCGGTGAATCGCATGGGCGCCTTCCATCCGGTCGCCTGCAACGCCGAGATGTCGGCAGTCTCGAGTTTGCACACCAGTTTACCGTCAGCCGACCGCCTCAGCTCGACATGATCGGGCTCGTCGACGCGCGACCAGGTGTCGATGAAAAATCTTTTGTCCTTATCGGGCGAGTATTCAATCCAGTGCGACCCGTCGCCCTCGGTGAGGACCGTCAGACCGCCGCCGTCGAAATTGACCCGCGCGTAATGGACGTGATAGGGATCCTGCCCCGGTCGGATACCGCCGGCGGTGAACCATATCTGACGCTTCCGCTCATCGACGCGCTGGACGCCGCGCACCACCCACTTGCCCCTGGTGATCTGGTTCTTGAGCTTGCCCGTGTTGGCGTCGAAGAGGTACAGGTGACACCATCCGTCGCGTTCGGAGGCCCAGATGAACTCGCGGGCCTTGTCGGACCAGTGCATGAACTGCTTGTGGGCGTAGTCGAAGAACGTCTTGACGCCCTCCTCCATGAAGGCCCGTGCGGCGCCGGTGGCTGCGTCGACGGCGACTATCCGAACCGCCCCGTGCCCGCGCTGATGGTAGAAGAACGTGAAGTATTTCGAGTCGTCGGCCCAGCGGATGTGGCTTAGCTCCCACGGTGTGGGGAACAGCTTGTTGTCGACGGGGACTCTCTTGCGGGCGGGGATGTCGAACAGATAGAGGCTGCTGGTAGTCCTCGCGTCGCCCGGGCGGGCGTAGCTGCTGACGTGCAGTTTTGGATGCAACTGGCCGGCCGGTGATGATTCGATGCGGTACAGCTTGCTGGACTTTCCGGGCTTTAAGCGCAGTGCGGTGAGCCTCTTCGAATCGGGCGACCAGAACACGTTGTGATAATATGCGTTGCCGGCCGTCCCGTCGCGCGTGAGCGCCCAGGTCTCTTTGTTGGCATCCTTTGTGCGGATGTGGAGGTTGTGGTCCTTGACGAAGGCGGTCAGCTTGCCGTCGGGCGAATTGGCGTCGTGGCGGCCCGAGCCGCCGGACCAGTGCCTGCCCATGTGCCCCCCGCGGCGGCGCGGCCGCTTCTTAGCGGGCTTCTCGACATCCACCGGCTTGATATCGGTCCGGGCCGCCTTTCCGGTCCTGGGCGAGTACTTCCAGACGACCTTGCCCACCTGGAGGCGTATCGCCCCGGCGTCGGCGAACTCGATCCGGTCGATCGGGAGGCGATCGGCGGTGCATTTTTTGCCGGTAGCTTTGGACAGGGCGGCCGCTACTTTGTCGTGATCGAACGCGGGTCCGCGCGAGCCTTTGACCGCGTCGACAACGATAAACTCCCGCTTGCCGCCTCGCAGTTTATTGCGGTACCAGAATTGCGCATTGTCGGCGAACCAGTGCGGTTCGACCCGGTTCTTGAAAACGGTATTTGCCGTCCGGCGCTGCAGAGCCTCGGCGCGCTTATAATCGCTCCGCGTCCCCTGGGCGGACGTCTCGTCGGCAAGACCGCCCAGCGAGCCCAACAAGACGATTGCAGCGATAGATAACCTGAAATATTTCGCAGTCATCGAATCTCCTCACAACGATACACGAAAGACCGAATGTTACTGTTGTTTCACTTCTTTGCTCCATTCCTGATGCAATTGCTTCAGGCGTCAGTATCCTGCCATCCCGGCGGGCTGTCAACGACTTGCGCGGTGACCGCAGATCCCATGGGTAAGTCGTTGACCGCCGCACGAAGACAGGTAGAATGGGAACCGTTGAAAAGCTCCGTTAGCTGGAAAGGAAAGACTGTGAACAATACCAAAATCATATTGGTGTTTTGTCTCGTGCTCTCGCTGCTGTTCGTCGCCGGATATCTGGCATCCGACCGGAACGCCACGACAGACAAGGCGCCCGGCCGGAACGCCACGACAGACAAGGCGCCCGGCCGGATCGCCGCGACCGGCAAGGCGCCCGGCCGGATCGCCGCGACCAGCAAGGCGCCCGGCCGGATCGCCGCGACCAACAAAGCGCCCGACCGGATCGCCGCGACCGGCAAGGCGCCCGACCGGAATGTCACGACAACCAGGGCGCCCGATAAGTATCTCACCCTGAATCTTGGCAGAAAGGCGACGATGAAGCTCGCACTTATCCCGGCAGGGAAATTTATGATGGGCAGCACACTGTCGGCTGAGGAGGTCGCCGGGCGTTTCGCTCTCAGCGGGGCCGCAGGAATCCTTCAGATTACTGCCGGCGATTTCACCGATGAGCACCCGCGTCGCCAGGTTACGATCGGCAAGCCGTTCTACATGGGCGTGACGGAAGTGACGCAGGCCCAGTGGAAGGCGGTGAAGGGCTCGTCGCCCTGGGCCAGGCAGAGCTACACCAGGGACAAAGCGGATCACGCGGCCGGCTACATCAGTTGGAACGATGCGATGATGTTCTGCAAAATGTTGTCGAAAAAGACGGGGCATACAGTGCGCCTGCCCACCGAGGCCGAATGGGAATACGCCTGCCGTGCGGGAACGACGACGGCGTTCAGTTGCGGGGATGATCCGTCGAAGCTGGGCGACTATGCGCAGTACCGCGGTAATACCTACGAGAACAAGGAGAAGTATGCCCACTCCGCCGGCGCAAAGCAGCCCAACGCATGGGGCCTTTACGACATGCATGGTAACGTTTACGAATGGTGCGCCGACTGGTATGCCGACTCGTACGCAAACGCGGATGCCCTCGGTCCGACAGGCCCCCCCGCCGGTAAGGAACGTGTTGCTCGCGGCGGGTCGTGGCGCAGCGTTCCAGCGCACTGCCGCGCCGCGAGGCGCACCCGGTTCTCCCCCGACAGCCTCTCGGCCACTTTCGGTTTTCGCGTGGTTGTTGAGTCCGCCGCGGGCGTGGATTGAAGCCGTTTAACCCTTTGCCCCAGGCCCCGCGCTACGCTGATGACGATGTCTATTTCCACAACAGGAGTGTCATCATGACAAAACGAAACTGCCTGGTCGGCTTGGCGTTGTTTGCCCTGGCCGGCTGTGCGATCGCCGAGGAACACGACTTCTACAGGTATCTAAGGTATCCGGCGAAGCTCGTCGACGGCGCCGGCCGCGACAAGGTCGCCCAGGTGGGCGGCGACCAGGCCGTAGGATACAAGCGCCGCACGGTCCAGTGGTTCCCCCGAAAGGGGCAGGACATCGTCGACATTCCCGCCGGGGCGCCTTTGCGAACCTGGACGCGAATCACCGGTAAGAATGACCCCTCAACCCTCACCGGTATGGGCAAGCATTGGCCCGACGGCGACTCCGAAACGTTCAAGGCGCATCTTGTCGCCCTCAGGGGTTTCGGAACGTCGACTGACATACCCGGCTACCTGCATCCCTACGTCCCCATCGCCGTCCTGCGCATGGGCGACGGCCGCCAGCTCGCCGTCACCGATTGCGGGCCCCTCTGCCGCATGGTGAGCCCCGAGGACGGTAAGTTCATTTACGGCATCTGGGAAAAAGCTTACCCCAAACTCTATGCCACGGTCACCCAGGCCCCGAACGTGACGCGCAGGAAGAACCCCGCCGGCGGACACAAGGCGGAGTTGGAGTTGAGAAAGTGGACGGAAGCTTCCCCCAAATTCAACGCCGTCTCGCCCCGCAAGGATGCGAAGTATCCCATTTGGGGCAAGGATGACGAAACGGTGGTCTTTGAAACGCCGCACTACTATATCATCGCCAGGCCCAAAAGCTTTGGGAATCCCAGGAAATGGATAAACCCCAAGAACATCGAGGCCCAGAATCTCTACCGCAAGTGCGTGATGGAATTCGCCGAGAATTTCTGGACATACGTCGAAGCGGCGGGCGCCTCGATGCCTTTCTGGCGTCTTGAGGGCGAGAACTACAAATACGTTGTCCACGTGCGCGACTCGGGCCATGGCGGAAGCGGCGGATGGATGCATTGCGGCGTTGGCGACATCCGCCCGAACGTACTGGGGCACGAGCTTTTCCACAGCATGGCCAACGGAGGGTGGGACGGTTACTTCCTGGAGACCATGTGCGATTCGGGAATGCACACCGCCGTTCCCGGCCAGATGCACATGTTCAGGGGCAACTTCTGTTATCCATGGCGCAACGTGAATCGCGTCGCATACAAGGCGTCCCTGTGGTGCTTCGTGCTGGGCGACAATCCCAACTGGGGCTACGGTATCAATACGGTGCTCGGTTCGCTGGCCAGCCCCGCCGAACCGACGCCCTATCACACCGTCGCCCGCCTGGGACAGAAAAAGGGACTCTGGAAAAACGGCGTCAGGGGGTTCGGCGATTTCTTCGGCGAGTATGCGGCCCGCATGGTCACCTGCGACTTCGTTCAGCAGCTTATGATCAGGGGCAAGTACGGAACGCCTCCGCTGAGCCATGTGTATCCGGTATACGGGCATAAGGAACGCTACCGGATATCCAACGCCCAGGCGCCCAGATGGTGCGGGTACAACACCGTCCGCCTCAAACCGGAAAAGGGCGCCGAGGAGATCACCGTCGATTTCCAGGGTATTGAAGACCCGTATCTGCATGCCGACTGGCGCGCGTGCATTGTGGCCGTTGATGACGCCGGAAGGGCGCGGTACAGCCCGCTGTGGAATAAGGGCAGGATGACCTTCGTGCTGAAGGCGTCGGACAGGCGGTTGTGGCTTACCGTGGCGGCGGCTCCGAGCGCATTTCCGGTTCTGCCCGCTGGCAAGCGGGGCGCGTGGGGCGATACGTACCTGACCGGAATTCACGCGCCGCGCTACCCGTGGGAGGTTGTGTTGAGCGGGTGCGAGCCGGGGCGCCCTCACCGCATGCAGGGCGATGTGGTCAATCTCGATGACCTCCACGGAATGTGCGACGGCGACAGGAACTTCTGGGACCGACCGGTCAAACAGGAAGTGCCCATTCTTCTGACCGACGATGAAGGCAAACTCGCCCAGGCCAAGCTCAAGGCGCTGCTGGTTCGCATCGAATCGGCCACCGAGGCGCTGAGCGGAAAAAGCCAAACGCCCGCGCCGCCCAGAAGCAGGGAATGGGGCGGGCAGAAGAGGGCGGTCTTGAGCGATATGGCAATCCGCGCCAAGTTCCTCATCGAAGGCGTCAAAGGCCGCCGCCATCCCAACGGCGGCGGATTCGTGTCCGACAACGCCCGCGTCGCCAAGACCGCTTACGTCGGCCCCAATGCTATGGTCCTCAACGAGGCCCGCGTGGAAGGCAACGCCTGCATCAAGGGCTCGGCGGTCATTTTCGGTCCGGGGCCCGTGATTTCCGGTAACGCCAAGGTCGGTGGAAAGGCGTGGGTGTTCGGGAACATCGACCTTGGCGGCGATGCGCGTATTCTGGAGGCCGCCACCGTCAGCACCACGAGCGACACGCGCCAGAATCCGGGCAAGCGCCGCGTCAAGATCACCGGCAGCGCGGTGATCAAGGGCGATACGTTCGTGCAGCTTCGCGGGGCGGACATGACGCTTACCGAAGGTATTGTGGTCGACTATACCCCATCGCTGAATGTCGGCGACAAGGGCGAGTTCAAGTACGGCAGATTCTGCAATCCTCCCCCGCGCAGGGGTAGAATATCGTTGACTGACGGCGCCGACGCCGGAGCGATCTACGCCAACTGGGAGTTCAACCAGGCCCAGGGTGTAACGCTGGCGGATTCCTACGTGAACAACAGCGGCATCCTCTATGGCGGACCTGAATTTGCCGCCGACGAGGGGCGCCATTGCATCGTCTTCAATGGAAAAGACCAATACGCCGAGGCGCCGCCGTCGGTGGCGGATTTCGGGGCGCTGACTATCGATATTCGCCTCAAACGCCCCGCCGGCAAGGGCGGGCGGCTGTTTGACTTCGGGACGGGCTTCGATGAGTGCTTCTACCTGACGATCGGCGCGCAAAACGGCAAGCCCGCTCTGATCGCCAGGCACGGTGGTAAGACCTCGCTGCTTACAGCGTCGCAAGCCGTTGCGCCGGACAAGTGGGTCCGCGTGCGTGTCGAAATGGACGGGAAGACCGCGTCGATTTACATCGACGGGAAGAAAGCCGGCTCCAAAAACTTCGCGTTCAGTCCGCGTATGGTGTTCATCGGAGACTCGCCCGTTGGCAACTTCATCGGCTGCGGAAGGAAGACCGACGATTTCTTCACCGGGCGCCTGGATCACTTCCGCATATACCGCAAGGTCCACGAAAAGTTTGACGGCCTGGCTCCGGCGCCATTTGCGATGACGCAGACCCGGCAGCGCCCGCCCGAAGACAAGAAGAACGCCAGGGGTAAGGGTGTATGGGAATTTCAGCAGATGTTGAAGTATCACACGTCGGCGGACTGGGAAGACCGGACCGCCGAGGAAATAAAAGACAAAGCCCCTCCGAAGATGAAAAAGTGGCTGAAGGATGTAAGGGGATATTGAGCCGATCGGGGCGTTACTTTTTTGGCCCGCTCGGCGCCGCGGTTTTACTCCGGGCTTTACCGGGCGCCTGGCGGACGCCGCGGAACCCGTAGCTGCTGTCCCTGGTTTTGCGCATGCAGGAGGACAGGAAGCGGTCGGAAACACGCAGTCTGACTTTGTCGGTATACCACGGGCCGCCGCGAAAGCCCCCGCCGCACGTCGCATAGCTCCCCCGCGCAGGCCAGGTCTCCCCCGGGCCGGGCCATCCGGCGACATTGGAAAGACCGCCGGCCGCTATCGCACCGTCGCCGCAGAGGCGAGTGAAGGCCCAGCCTTCCTTGTGGCCTACCGCGACTGTACGTTCCCGCAGATGACCGCTCATCGCGGCGATTCCCCAGTAGGTGCATCCGGCCTTGACGCGCCCGCCGGCGCCGCATATCCCCCGCGGATAAGGGACGGGCAGCGCGACGTCCACTTTTGTAATCCACTGCGCCTCGATCAGCTCTCCGCTGCCCCATGCGTACTCGTCTTTGACCGGCTTGAGCGGGCCTCGGCAGGCTTTTTCGAATTCCAACTCGGTCATCGGCCTGAGGCCCGCCCAGTCGAGATACGCCGCGGCGTCGTCCCAGGAAACCCAATTGCACGCTCTTTGGGGCCTGGTTGCGGTGAAGCCGGCCGACGTCTTCCTGACCGTGTGACTGCCATCCTTGGTGCGGTGGGGTGGAATAGTGGGAAACGGATACCGCGCTTTGGCCTGTGCGGCGGTAAGCTGATTCAGAAACGCGGCATACTCGCCCTGGTTGGTCTCGTATTTCATGCAGTAGAACGCGCCGTAGCCTTTGGGAAACTCGGCGGGAAGCTTACCTATGTGACCCATCTGGTGAGCCGCCCCGGGCCCGGCCGTTCCATACAGGCATCCCGGCTTGGGGGCTACCTCGAGTTCGGCTTCACTGGTCACCTTGAACGGGATAACTTCATTGCCTTTCTTCCACGACCCCTCGGTGAAGCTGCCGGCCAGCTTCCCGGCGCTACCCACATAAAAGCCGCCCTGGGGCACGTAGACCATCTCGAGCGCGTGGACGGACAGTTCGACTTTGGTGATGTCGGCGACTTTGTCGTCCTCGTGCAGCCATTTGAGCTTCACGCCCTTGTTGGTCCAGGCGCCTTTGCCTTCTGCAGAACGGTACAGAAAGACCCCCATGCCCCTTTTTTCGGTCAAGCCGACATCGATCCGGGCGCCTTTCGGGGGCGAGTGATCGGCATCCTTGTCGCTCAGAGTCGCATGGCTCCATCCCGCATCGCCTGTCTTGCGGTATTTCACGAATATCCAGGCCGCATCCCAGTTGGTCCAATGGGCGTCAGATTCCTTCCACGACGTGCGCCAGGAATCGGTCCATGTTATGTCGAACTGTACCTGCCCGCCTCCGGCCCCGCCTACATTCGTAACCCGCAGTTGTGCCGCTTGGGTAACCCCTCCGCACATCGCTGTGATACTCATAGCGAGTATCCATCTTGTCGCCTGGTTCATGCTTACCGCCTTTGGTCTGAAGGAAGATTATACTGTCTCCAGTGACGAGTATGTAAGAAGGCCCCTACTTGCCGACTACTATAACGGTGTTGTTCATTTTCGGGGCGGTTGGCGGGTAGTGCAGTTCGGCGCCGGCGCGGGCGGTGATGTGGTATTCGAAATCATTGGCGCCGATCGCCTCGGCGCCTAGCGCGGCCGAGTAGACGCCTCGTGCGATGTGCTTCAGAGGGACTTTCCGGAAGCTCTTCCCGCCGAGTGTGCGCCAGTTCAGCGTGACGGACTTTGCGGGCTTTTCGCTGATTACGATGGCCTTGAGCGTCAGGGACTCGCCGCCCACCAGGCTCGTTCGCACGGTCGGGACGATTATGCGCCCCGGGCCCCGGTAGGTTTTCGACGGCGTTTCCTCGGCGGTCAGGGGGCGCCCCAGGGCGGCTGCGAGGCGTTGGGCCGGACTGTCGATAGCGGTTGGGCGGAACTTCGCATGCTGCAGGAGGTTTACTATCGTTGCCATCCCGCCGTGGGTTGTTACCGTGTTCATTCGCAGGCGGACGGTTTGTCCGTATTCGGCGAGCAGTTGCTTGTAGAGCGGCAGGGCGGTGTTGGGGCCGGTTTTGATCCCCGCGTTGAATGCGCCGAGCATGCATTGGATCTTCGCGAGGCTTTGCTGGTATTTGAATGTGTTGAGCCAGTAGTCGAACCGCTCGCGATTGCCCGCGCCTTTGACGTCCCCTCGAAGTGCGGCCAACTCGTCGACAAACGCATATGCGCCGGCGACCTGATCCCACGGGCGCCCGTCGGTTCGGATCGATCCGCTCGGGCATCCGCCGCCAAGCGGTTGTGGGACTTTCCCGTCGACTTTTTCGAATATGGCTGCCGCCTTGTCCGCCACTTCCGCTCCGAAGGACGTTATCGCCCAGTCGCGATAGAAGTCGCCGGCGGGCAGTCCGCGCGGCGCGTTACCGCCTCTCCAGCTTCCGCGAGGAGAGGAGTTGGCGGCCGGGTCGGCGGTGTAACCCTTCCACGCCGGTCCGCCGCAGTTTATCTTGCGTGTGAAATCCTTGTTATGGACAACGATCGCGGAGATGCAGGCCATCGATTTGCGATTGACGATCCCGATGTTCAGCATGCCGTCTTTGACTTCGACGCCGTCGAACGCCTGGTCGTATGCGGCGAACTGTCCGACCTTGGCGAAGATGTCGAAACCCTTGAGAACGGTTCTGCCCTGGAGCTTCACATCGCAGACGCGCTTGCCCGCGGAGGTAAAGTGCGGTTCGCAAAACTTCAGCGTTACGCGGTACTTGCCGTCGGGTACTTTCAGGCGATATCCGCCCAGGTTGTACCGGCAGGTCTGGTAGAGTATGTCGTCTTCCGTACCGGAGATTTTTTGTCCGGGGTAGTTGGCGGTCTGCCCGCCGAGCGCTTCGTCGCGTTTTGCCTGGGCGGGCCTGGGCGTTTTCGGCGGCGGGGCGGCGGTGTTCCACGACTGGTCCCACCCGGCTTGCGCCATCGCCGATGCGTTGGGGCCCATGATGCGGGTCCGCCAGTGCAGCCCCATCAGGCCGTCGCACTTGTACCCGAGCGCGTCGGCCGCGTCTTTGCGCGTGCGCGCCACCCAGAGCTGCGGCGAGGCAAGGAAATCGTCGCTCTCGAGCCACGGGATCGCCCACTTGTCCCTGCCGGCGATCTCGCCGAACGCCGGGTCGAGGGGCGTGTATCCGATCTGGCGGCTTATCGCGCTCATCGCGATTGACTTGGGGATCATCTTGTCGAACGCCGCCCGATCGCCTTTGGGCCCGAGCACCCACCCGGAGGTCGCGAGTTTGAACGGCGCCCCGACTTTCTTCAGCGCACCGGCCGCTATCTTCACATCTTCCACGGTCGCCTGCATGTCTTTGGTTGAGTTGCCTCCCCAGGTCCATCCCTCCGGCGTCCAGATCCAGTAGTAGTCCAGCGGATGGGCGGCCTGGATGCGTTCGAAGACGCCTTCGTAGACCTTCGAGATCATTTCGTCGCCGGCGGGGTCGAGGCCCCTGGCGGTCAGACGCGCCCGCAATTCCTTGGGCATGAACTTTTTCAACGGCGCCTCGGTGCCCAGGCAGGTCTTGACGCCGACGAGCCTGGCGAAGGCGAATGCTTCGCTGAATTGCGTGCCCACGCGGTTGAAGAGTTTGTTGCATCCTTCCTGCGTATTCGGCGTGGGCGCCAGGCCCTTGATGACGTCCGGTCCCCAGGCGTCGTCTTCGAACATCATCGCCGCGCCGAACGGATAGTCGCCGGTCTTGCCCGGGAGTATGGGGCCCCAGCGGCCTTTCCAGAGCGTGTTGTAATACCGCGCCGCATAACCGCTGGTGACTTTGCCTTCCTTGTCGAAGCCGTCGGGCGTGCCGATCCAGACCGTTGGTTCGGTATACGGGTGGGTCAGGTAGCAGTGCATTCCGATGAAATTCATCCGCATCTTGGCCAGTTGGGCGATGGTCGAGCGGTAATCGTCGGCGGACCACTGGTCGAACCCGAACGGATGCGAGCCCCAGGTGTTGATCCCGCGCAGGGCGAACAGCGGTTTGCCCGTCAGATCGATCTCGGGCGTTTTCCAGGCGATCTGTTTGTCGGGTATGACATCGCCGTGCAGGTAGAACCGCACGCCGAAGTGTTCGATGAACCTGTAAGCTCCGTACAGCGCGCCGGTCGGATCGCCGCCGGCGATAATCACCGCCCGCCCGCTGCCGGAGGCTACCGTTTTGATCACATACTGCTGCGGTCCGAGCGCACCGATACGCCCAGCCAGCGCCTTATCCTTCACCTGCGCCTTGAGATGGGGCGCGCCCTTGACGCCTATGACGATACCGTCAACCGTTTTGAAGCTGCTTGCGGGCGTGGAGATACGCATGAGGGCGCCAGTGCGAAGGTACACGTACCGCCGGATCTCCCTGCCTGCCAGGCGCACCTGAAAGGACGCCTTGTCAGATCGAACAATCGCCACCGGAAGGGCGGCATTGGCGGCGGTCGTCAGCATCAACACAGATAAGAGAAGCGTTTTGATCATGGCGCCAGTCCTTTTGGTTGCCGCGCGGTAAGGGCGTTTGGCCCGGGGCGACAATTATCTCACCACAGTAGGGGGGGGTCAACCGTCAGTGTGCCATGGGCGCAGTGAATCGGCAGCGAGGGACGCTTAGCGGAGGGGGATTACTATTCCCGTGGTCCTTCGCGTTGAGGAAGGCATTTTCTTCTTCATGTTTACCGCGGCGCCTTGCCCTTTGCGGATGCGGGCGATCATTGCGCTTTCGTCGAAGTCGGCGGCGATCGTGTCCGCCGGTTTCGGGGCGGTGGCCGTCTGCTTCGGGCGGGTGGTGAGCACCGACTTGCCGCGCTCGGCCTGCCAGACCAGGAACATCCACACCGTCGCCCATGCATCGCCGTACATCGGGTCGGGCCAGGTCTTCGATTCTCCCCGGCCGATCGGCTTGGAATCTTTGGAGTCCCGGAAACCCGTCTCGCTCCACCGCTGGACCCGGAAGAACGCCCCGGGCGCATGCGTCCGGAGGATCGTTTCGCGATGTACTGCCCAGAACGCCTCGCGCGTCTTGTCGTCGGCCGACGCCGCACCCAGCGCCGCCCAGCCCATGTTCATCATCCAGGATGCGTGCCCCTTCGGCGCCGCTTCAACGTGCTCGATAAGGAATCGCCGGGCGGCTGCCAGTTTCGCCTGGTCGGTCTGCCCGTACCGCGTAAGCACCCACGCCACCCCGCCGGTGCGCCCGGGCTTGACGTCCGAACTCCGCCGGCGGGTGAAGTAGAACGCTCCGCCGCTGCGCCCGAGCGACTTTTCCAAGCCGCGAAGAGACGTCGCCAGGCCCTCGGCGTCGACGCCGGCGCCTTGTTCTCTGGCCGATCCGAGCGCCGCGACGCACCAGATGGTTACGCCCACGAACGGCCCGTAGCTGGCGCTCTTGAGGCTGTGATACCATCCCTTCTCGCCGTTTCGGCCCGTTTCGAGGCGCTTGACGAGTTTGGTGATTCGTGTTCTCAGAGCGGTCGACGGTTCGACGCGATGAACCTCCGAGAGGAACAGGATTGCAAACGCCAGGGACCAGCTCTCGTGCGAGGCGCCCAGGTTCGGCCCGCCTGTGGTGACCGCGACGTACTTGTAGAGCTTGTCGAGCGTGCGGGCGCGGGGGCCTTTCCTGCGCGTGTTGCCCTCGCCCAGCAGTACCAGGCCCATCACGCTGGACGAAGGCACCTGCAGCGCCGGCCAGCCGCCCAACCGCACGGGTATCGGGGCAGTTGAACGCGACGCGGAGATGACTCTGCAGTAACGGGCAAGCAGTTTCCCAAAGAGCGCCTCCCTCTGCGACGCCGATAGATCCAGCCCAACCGCCGCCGGCGCGGTGGTGGGCGTTTGGGCAGCCTTCCCGGTTTTCGGGCGATTTGTAGTGGCCGGGCGGAACTTCCATTCGGCCGCATCAGCGCCGATAGCGAGAGACAACAGAACCGCGACCCCCAACCCCCATCTCAGCGTTGTCTGACGCCTCAAGCTCATTGAGTGCATTATAGTGTGCCGGGTTCGGGATCTCTGTTTTTGGTTATTTCGTCGAGCAGGACCGTTGCGTAGCATCCTGACGGGGCGGTGAATTTCAGCAGCAGGTGCGATCCCGTCTCGTCGGTGTCGGTTGAGAGTTCCAGGTTGGATATTTTGAAACGCAGCGCGCGGCGGGCGCCTTTTACTTTCATGCGGTCCACGTGGCGGAAGTCTTCGGTTGTGACGCCGTGGGCGGCCAGTGTGTCGCGTTCGATTTGGCCCGGTTGGCCTGTCGCCAGCGAACTGCGGTAGCCCGGTATCGGTCCGGTGGGGCTGATCTCGAACGCCGCGGCGCGGGCGAGTTCGATTTCGAGGTATTCGGGGGCCTCTTCCACTGTGAATACGGCCTTTCCGCCGTCTCTGGCCGCGAGGTCTCCGGGCATGACGGTGTCGAGCGTTTCGATCCGCTTGGCAAGCACGTCGTTAAATATCGCCGACTGCAGCGCAGAGACGTACAGGCGTTTCATGCGTTTGTCGACGACGGCCACCGTTCGCGAGTTGCGGCGCGATGCGTTGGCCTTCCTGTAGGCCGACAGTGCGCGCCGGGGATGGGAGAAGTGTCTCGGCCAGGCGGTCAGTGCGGCCTGTATGTCGCCCCGGTCAAATGCGGCGCGGGCGGCGCGGCAGTCGGGTGGATCCGAGTCGATGGGGCGTCCGAACATGATTGCCACGAACTCGTCGAGGTCTCCGGCGACCAGTGCCCGCCCGAGGGCGGCGGTATCGTTTCGGAGCCCGAACCGCTGCGGGCCGAAGTAGTTAGGAACGCCTCGTCGGACGAGGACATCGAGAATTTCTTGCGCCCGGTCGAGGGCGCCCGCCGCGGCGTCGCGGACCTTGATGGTGAAGCGATTGGCTTGGAGATGACCCGGGCGGAGCTTGTTGGTATGGCGCGTGGTGGAGACGATCTCGACCTGTCGGTCGCGGAACGCCGCGAGCTTCTGCGGGTCCGCGTGTTCGAGGCTCATCTGCTGGACGGTGAGGGCGCGAGCGTCTTTCAGGCCCGCTATACCGATTTCCGAGGGCCTCACCTGCATGTGTTTTGCGATTCTCGCGACGGCTGCAGGGGTCGGTATCCCGCGCTTGCGGACGGTGAAGTAGATGTGCGTGCCTTCGCCGGAGGCGGGGTAGAGAGGTATCTCTTCGACGCGGAAGTCGTCGACGTGCTGTTTGATCCGCCCGCCGATTCCGGGCAGGTCGGCGGTGAGGTATGGCAGGTTTAAGGCGTTGGTCTGCATTGTGTCTCCGTGCGTTCCGGTTGTCGGCGGATGCATTGTACACGATTCTCGCCTTGATGAGGGCGCGTCAATAATTGCGACTGTTTTGACCGGCCGCCGGTGGGGCGGTACAATAGGCCCGCGATGAGTACACGGATCGAGGCAATCAAGGCGATGTTGCGGGACAATCCCGGTGATGTGTTCCTGTTGTATAGTCTTGGGCTAGAGGAGGCTTCGCTGGGGCGTTTGGACCTTGCGGCCGATGCGCTGAGTGAGTGTATCGCCGCCGACGCCAACTATCTTCCGGCGTGGATCGAGCGGGCAAAGGTGCTGCGGGCCAGTGGTGATTTGGACCAGGCTCGCGAGGCGTTCGGCGGGGCTCTCGAGCTGGCTGGCAGGCAGGGCGATACGCATTCAGCCGACGCGATCCGAGGTCAGTTGGAGGCGATGGGGCGGTAGATTTGGCGCCGGCGGGACCAATCACTTCGGATATGCAAAATTCTGCAATTTTACCGATGTTTTTGCTGTTTTTTGATCTCTTTGCACTGGTGTGCGCCGCGAGGATATGCGATAATAAATGATTGGAATAGACAGTTCCCTCAGCGGGGCCACTGCCCCTCGTACAGCGAAGATAATTTGCACGGAAAGGACGATGATAAATATGGCCAAGGACAAGGCCGGCGCCAAGAAAGGCAAGGCCGCCGCAGAGAAGGACAAGGGTACCGCAAAGTATGACGAAGCTCAGATTAAGGTCTTGCGCGGTATGGAAGCCGTGCGCAAGCGGCCGGGCATGTACATCGGAGATACCACTACTCGCGGTCTGCACCACCTGGTGTGGGAGATCGTCGATAACGCCATCGACGAAGCGATGGCCGGTCGATGCAGCAATATCTCCGTGACGGTGCATCCCGACGAATCATGCACGGTTACCGACGACGGGGTGGGGATACCGGTGGGCAAGCACCCGACCGAGAAAATCTCGACGCTCGAGGTCGTGTTTTGCCAACTTCACGCCGGCGGAAAGTTCGATCACGGCGTCTACAAGGTTTCCGGCGGTTTGCACGGTGTCGGCGCTTCGGTGGTAAACGCGCTGAGCGAATGGACAGAAGTTGAAGTCAGCCGCGACGGCGACGTTCACCACATCGAGTTCGAGCGCGGCAAAAAGAAGTCGAATATTCGCACGATCGGTAAGCGCAAGCGGACCGGTACGAAGGTTACGTTCAAGCCGGACAGCGAGATCTTTCCCGACATCCGCCTGAAGTACGACGTGATGGTCACTCGCCTGCGCGAGTTGGCGTACCTCAACGAGGGCATCACGATAAAGCTCACCGACGAGCGCATCGGCAAGGGCGAAACCTTCCAGTACAAGAAAGGGCTGCTGGCGTTCCTGGACCACATCACCGAGGGCAAGACGGCGGTCCATCGCCCTATCGTTCTGCACAAGGAAGATGTCGAATCCATGCTCGTCCTGGATGTTGTGTTCCAGTACACCGACGGATACTCCGAGAGCATTTTCAGTTTCGCCAACAACATCAGCACCATCGAGGGCGGAACCCACCTCTCGGGCTTCAAGAGCGCACTGACGCGCACGGTCAACTACTACGCAAAGACCTCCAAGCTCCTCAAAGCGGGAGAAAAAGCCCCGTCCGGAGACGACCTTCGCGAGGGCATTTCCGCGATCATCTCCGTCAAGGTCGCCGAGCCGCAGTTCGAAGGGCAGACGAAAACAAAACTCGGAAACTCGGAAGTTGAAACCTTCGTCACCACGGCCGTCAACGAACAACTCGCCGCCTGGCTCGAAGAGCATCCCGCCGAAGCGAAGAAAATCGCAAACAAGGCTCTGTCGGCTATGCAGGCGCGCGAAGCGGCCCGCAAGGCCCGCGACCTTACGCGCCGAAAAGGCGCCCTGACCAGCGGTTCGCTGCCGGGGAAACTCGCCGACTGCCGCTCGCGCGACGTGGCCACCACCGAAATCTATCTCGTCGAGGGCGATTCGG